>JANYEF010000307.1 GCA_025363325.1 Nitrospira sp.
CGCCTTTGAGTAACGTCGCCAGCCTCGGCTGAATCAGCGGACGCACCTCGTAGGAGTGCGCTTTGCCGTCCTCGGTTCGGATGCTAATGGCATTGTCGGCCAAGGGCTTCAGGATCACGCCCACGACCTGGCTGAGGTTGCCCTTGAGAGGAGATTTCTGTTGCCCGAGTTCGGCCGCCCGATGAACTGATTCCACGCTTCCCATCGTCACGTCTACGATCTTATCCAACTCGTCGATGAGAAAGATGACATCTGCCCCGACAGGAATCGAGGCCACCTTGCTTCTCGCCACCGGTCGCACGAGGTGAGATTCTTCTTTCCCATTCGTGGTACGAATCACCGCCTTGTCGTGTCCGGTATCCACGGGTTCGACGAGTTGCCCTCGTACCACTCGATGGTGGGTTGACTCACCGGCTTTATGTACATCGACTAAGAGATTTTGATCATTGACGGTGACCTCGACCAGATCGCCTTTTTTCAAGTCCTGCAATCCCTTCGCTTTTCGCACGTTCATGGGAACAAAACGAGGTTGCCCCTCGCCTATATGGATTCGTGCCTGGTCGCTTCTGACGTCTTCGACCGTACCAAGAAGCACCCGATCTCCGGAAAGAAGCTGGGCATCAGTCCCTTGTACCTCTGCAGCATTAGCAACGGATACCGCTCCGATGAACCACATTGTGAGCCCTGCTAGTCGCCATAGAGTATGTTGTGCCATAAACTCTCCTTTCAAGTGTGAGCAGTTCACTGCCGTACTCAGACAACGCGTCCGCCAATTCAAATTTCGCCCCCTCCGCCATATTTTCCCTCGTAGTTCGAGGTATTGAGGCCGGAACTGTGGTCAACCTGTGACTAAAGTCTGTCACGCTCCCACACGGCTGCATCTTTTCCCTCACTGGCTCCTCTAGAACCGCGAGCTTCTGCTATTCACCTTCACCAAAACTCAAGAGGTTGCCACGGCTAGATGGCACTTCTCCATTTCGGTAAGGCTTTCACTACGAAAACGTCCTCGAATCGGAAGTACCAACCTCAAAGCGATGAGACGGCACGCCGATGATTTTGCCGAGATGATCGCTCCACCGGACAATCGACGAACTCCTGCCCAAATCGTAAGGAGGGAGGATCAATAGTTCAAGAAACTGACACCCTGCGAGCATCAACTGCCATCGCCTGGACCGGCTAGAATCGATAGAAAAAGGTCACTTGGATGCGATGATTCTCGGCATTGACCCCATCCGCATAGGTGGTGCGAACCCAGTTGGTCATCAGCGCCGCTCGAATTTCTGGAGTGAAATCGTGGAACGCGTACGCATAGTACGTAGAATCGCGCACATAGATACTCTGCGACGTGCGCACCGCCCCGCCACAGGATGCCGCCTGAAGTGCCGCAGTTCCCCCGGTACCCGCACAGGTCATTTCACCGGCGTTGGAGGCGTAGATCGTTCCGTAGCCGCCGCCGATCCAGGTCTTGCCGTCGTCGGGAAGATAGTAGGTGCCGTGCACCATCATCGAGGTCGTGCGGATCGCTTCGAACTTGCCGGTTTGACTATTCACGGCCGCGAGACCGCCATCGATATTGGTTTGACCGAAGACGTCGCCGCCAAAGCCGCTGTTCGAGGTTGAGTTCCCGCATACCGGGTTGCAGACCCCCCAACTGAGTCCGTTAAACATGTCAGCAATCCCAGCACCCGTGACACCCTCCATCACGACGTGCGCCGTGTTTCCCATCTCTCCATCCCGTGATGGGAGAACCGGAAGAAATAGACTCGAGGAGATCCCCCAGCCAGTCACATACGTCTGACTGCTCAGATGTGGCTGCCCGCCAGATGGATTTGTCGGTCCTCCCGAATTGGCTTCAAGCCTTCGACCGACTCCGCTAACTTGGACGCTCAGCGGTTTGAGGGAGACATCGCCTGTCGAAGAACCAGTATACGGCGCTTGCAGGCCGTGATGTGCGACTTGAATTCCCGCAACAAACGAGGGCAGGGTACCATCGGCCTGTGGTGGTCGCTCGACGGAGAAGACGGGAGTCAGGGTCAGAGTGTCCGTCAACCGGAGCCGCTTGGACAGGCTGGCCTGAACCCACCGATTAAACATATTTGCCGGCGTCGCCGAGACCGACAATTGCCCCCTCGAATATTGAGACATGAATCCAAACCGCGACCAATCCTGCCCGATCTTTACATCGACCGCTGGACTTTCCACCAGGAAATACATTTGAAAAATACGCGGGTCCGGATTGGTCTGAAACGACAAACTGGACATTCCGGGGCTGCCAACCGCCGGTTCGTTCCCCAGAAAATCGAGCGCGCCATAAAATCGGCTCTTGATGCCATCCCGCTCTGGGGCTCGCACGTCGATCGTGATCCGGCTGCTCCGCGCACTGGCTTGAAACGAGCTATTTGCCCCACCCACCGTATTGCTTCGCAGGACCGGACGATTGCCGATGACTTCCTCAAAACTTCGCGTATTGTCCCCGACAAAATCGATTTCGGCGAAGCCTCCCAGTTTGATCTCTAAGCCGTTCTTCGTGACCTCGTTCGCTTGCTCCTCGCGCTCTTCCTCTTGGGCGGCTTGGTCATACTCCTGTTGCGTGATGATGCTTTTGTCCAGCAGGAGCCGTAGCGTGCGGTGTTCGTCTCCCCCCGCGAGACTGGGTTGGGTGACCAAGAGCACGGTGACCAGCGCAACCACTCCCGCTAGAGCCTGTCCCACTGTGAACGCAACCGTTTTCATTTTCCCTCCCCCGATTTGACTTGTGGTTGATGCAAATGAAGAGGCGCAGAGCAAGGACAATGCCGTCTAAGAACATCGGCGGGGAGAGTAAAAATCACTTGTCCGGTGGAGAATCAAGCCGGGAATCGTGCGAATCCGCACAGGCCGCACTGTGCGGAATAACAGGAGAAGGGGGCCTGTAGAAGAGTGTGTCGCGCCTGATGTGCCGTGGAATCTCCCTATTTGACTACTGCAGTCTGGCAGTTACGCCGTGCGCAACTCGCGGCACAGGACTCGTATCAAGACGGACTAAGTTATGCAGAGTTGCCGAGAGAAGTTCTTCTTGTGGGGGGCGGGAACAAGGATGGCCGGTCATATGACTTCTGTCATTACGCAGGACAGTAAGGACGCCGTTTATCGCCTTGTGTTGCAGCGTCGCAGGCTAACCTTCACCGTGCTCTCGCATGCATTTCCTCAGTACAGATGGCAAACGCTGTTCCAAGTGCTGCAGTACTTACAGGAGAAAGACCTCGTGGTCCTGACTCCTCTTCTGTGGGATTACGAGATCTGTGTACAGAAAGAAATCGTGCCAACCGACGGGAAGACACGTGAACGAACAGTGGACTCCCTCTAATGTCACTGGGGAAAATCGCCAGCAAAGACCGTTGAAGCAGGCAGTGGTGTAGACGAAACACTCATGAAGAGGCGGTTATGCACTGCGTACGATGTAACGGGTTTGTGGTGCCGGAGCAGATCTCAGATTCCCATGGTGTGACCGAACGGTTCGAAGCTGTACGCTGTCTGAATTGTGGCAATATCGAGGATGCCATGATCCTAGCCAATCGGAATCACCCGATACGCCGTCCGCCGTCAAAGCTACCACGACTCCCTGTTGCCGGCTGTTCCCTTGATCACTGGGCCGATTCCTAATGGGGGATACACGAGAGTCCTGACATGAAGTGTGCCTCGATATGCATACTCCAGCATATGGCTCTCGTAGCAAGTGACGGACAGAAACAATCACCATGATCTGCTTGGCTTCCTGGTTGAATCTCGCCGTGCTTGGCCATCAGCATGTCATTGACTTTTGCGCGAGCGGTAAGAAGTGTCAGGAGCCAATCTCACTGCGCCCGACTATCCTCTCGGAACGGTCCGGCCTTCTTCGAGGTCTTGGAGGTCTGCCCAGGCGGTGAGGTCGGTGCGGGAGGGATCGACGGCGTTCCCTGTTGCTAGATTTTGAACCCGATTCGTTTGACCTTGGGCCCTGGCTCCGCCTTGAGTTCACGAATCGCCTCGAAGACAACTCGAAACTGGCTGTCGTATTTCTTTTCCAATTCATTGAGGCGCCGCGCAGAGTCTTGTTCGAGCCGATCATCGCTCGAAGCTGAACAAACGCTCTCATGATGGCAATGTTCACTTGGATGGCGCGCTCGCTATGCAGCACGCTTGACAGCATGGCTACGCCTTGTTCGGTGAACGCATAGG
>JANYEF010000395.1 GCA_025363325.1 Nitrospira sp.
GGAGATGAACTTCGCCATGCCTTTATCCGCACTGACCTTGGTCAAGGCCGCGGTCAACGTCGTCTTGCCGTGGTCCACGTGCCCGATCGTCCCGACATTCACGTGCGGCTTCCGCCGCTCATATTTCGCCTTCGCCATGCCCGCTCCCTTCCGTCCTCACTCAATAATCTATTCGACTACTCACCCCGGTACTTGGCAATGATGGCCTCGGAAATCTGCCGAGGAACCGGCTCATATCGGTCAAACTCCATACTATAGGTGGCACGGCCCTGCGTGCGAGAACGAAGATCAGTCGCATACCCAAACATTTCACTGAGTGGCACCGACGCATCAATAATCTGCGCAGCAGCCCGCGCCTTCATCCCCTGGATCTTCCCACGACGGCCATTCAGGTTCCCGATCACATCGCCCATAAAATCCTGAGGAACCACAACCTCGACCTTCATGATCGGCTCAAGTAACACAGGGTCAGCTCTTTTGCAGGCATCAATGAACGCCATCGAGCCAGCAATCTTAAATGCCATTTCATTGGAGTCAACGTCGTGAAACGACCCGTCGATCACCGTAACCTTCACATCGCGAAGCGGATACCCTGCGATCACGCCGGAATCAAGCCGCTCCTTTACACCCTTTTCGATCGCCGGAATAAATTCCCTCGGAATAGAGCCACCGACGGTCTTATTGATGAACTCCAAGCCCTTGCCAGACTCAGCCGGCTCGACCGTCAACACGACATGTCCATACTGCCCACGACCACCGGTCTGCTTGATGTACTTCGCCTCAGCTTCAGCCTTCCTACGAATCGTTTCCCTGAAGGCCACCTCCGGCTTTCCGACATTGGCCTCCACCTTAAATTCACGCAGCATACGATCGACGATGATCTCCAGATGCAGCTCTCCCATCCCGGCAATGATGGTCTGTGCGGTCTCTTCATCCGTCTTCACCCGGAACGATGGATCTTCCTGCGCCAACTTCTGGAGCGCGAATCCCATCTTCTCTTGATCTTGTTTGGTTTTTGGCTCAATCGCCATTGCGATAACAGGTTCAGGAAACTTCATGACCTCGAGCAGGACTGGCTGTTTTTCATCTGCCAAGGTGTCTCCGGTCGTCGCCCCTTTTAGTCCGACGGCCGCAACAATATCCCCCGCATAGGCCATATCAATGTCTTCACGCTTGTTCGCATGCATCTTCAGCAGACGTCCAACGCGATCCCTCGTTCCCTTCGTCACATTCGCGATGGACGTTCCCGTCTTCAGCGTGCCTGAATACACCCGCAGAAAGGTGAGCTGACCCGCAAACGGATCTGTCATAATCTTGAAGGCTAGGGCAGCAAACGGCTCACTATCTGACGGACGTCTCTTCACTTCCTGTTCGGTGTTCGGATCTATCCCGGTCACCGATTCAACATCAAGCGGGGATGGAAGAAAATCCACAACCGCGTCCAACAACTGCTGAACACCCTTATTCTTGAAAGCAGTTCCACAGAGAACAGGAGTCACCTTCATCGAAAGCACACCCGCACGAATTGCCCGACGAATCTCTTCTTCCGTCAATGGCTGACCATTTAGATACTTATCCATGGCCTGCTCATCGAATTCAGCAACCGCATCCACCATCTTGGTGCGGTACTCCTTGGCTCGATCAAGTAGATCAGCTGGAATCTCATCGATCTTATATTTAGCGCCTAGCGTTTCATCGTCATAGACGTACGCCTTCATCGTGATGAGATCGATCGATCCACGATACTCAGACTCTTTACCGATAGGGATCTGAATCGGAATAGGGTTTGCCCCTAACCGGTCAATCATCGTCTGGACGCTGGTATAAAAATCTGCTCCGACCCGGTCCATCTTGTTCATGAACGCGAGCCTAGGCACACTATACTTATCCGCCTGCCGCCAGACCGTCTCAGATTGCGGCTCAACTCCCTGCACAGAGTCAAACACCGCCACAGCGCCATCGAGCACCCGAAGCGACCGCTCAACCTCAATCGTAAAATCGACGTGCCCTGGAGTATCGATGATATTAATCCGATGGTCTCGCCAGAAACAGGTCGTCGCAGCAGCCGTAATTGTAATGCCACGCTCCCTCTCCTGCTCCATCCAATCCATCGTCGCCGCGCCTTCATGAACCTCACCCATCTTGTGGGAGATTCCGGTGTAGTAGAGAATACGCTCGGTTGTCGTCGTCTTACCGGCATCAATATGAGCCATGATGCCGATGTTCCGAGTTTGCTCTAATGGTGATTGACGAGCCACGTACTTCCCCTGAAAATATATATGCTGCAACCCGAGCCAGTAAAACGCTGCGACTTACATCCACCCGCATGGATGGATCGCAGCAGGGCCCAGCTGCAGCACAGAACGACGCTACCAGCGATAGTGCGCGAATGCCTTATTGGCTTCCGCCATCCGATGCACGTCTTCCCGCTTCTTAACCGCCGCCCCCGTATTGTTCGACGCGTCCAGCAACTCAGCCGCGAGCTTCTCTCGCATGCTCTTACCACCGCGAGTACGCGAATACTCTGCCAACCATCGAAGAGCCAGCGACATCCGTCGAGCCGGTCGAATTTCTACCGGCACCTGATATGAGGCACCGCCCACCCGACGAGACTTCACCTCAACGACCGGCTTCACATTATCAATCGCTGTCCGGAATACTTTCAGTGGATCGTTGCCGGTCTTCTCCTGAATGACATCGAAGGCTCCGTAGCAAATGCGCTCAGCCGTACTCTTCTTTCCACCCGACATCAGGATATTCAAAAACTTCCCGACGAGCTTATCCCGATATCGCACATCAGGGAGAGGATCGCGGTGGTCTAAAAATCTAGTTCTTGGCATCTTCTTCCTACTTTGTCATTTTCTCATTGCATCATTGATGATTGAATCAATGATGCAATCCGTATATCGTCAATTCTTACTTCGGACGCTTCGCTCCATACTTCGAACGACTCTGCTTGCGATCTGCCACACCTACGGCATCAAGCGCACCCCTGATGATATGATAGCGCACACCCGGCAAGTCCTTCACACGACCGCCACGGACCAGCACAATAGAATGTTCTTGAAGATTGTGGCCAACACCAGGGATGTACGTCGTGACTTCCATCCCGTTCGTCAACCGGACACGCGCAACTTTACGCAGCGCCGAGTTTGGCTTCTTTGGCGTTGAGGTATAGACACGAAGACAGACGCCACGCTTCTGCGGACAAGACTTGAGGGCGGGACTCTTCGTTTTCGCGTGCGCCAGTTGGCGACCTTTTCTGACTAACTGATTAATCGTTGGCATTAGTACTTCACTCTCATCTTCGGCACAGTTTAATCGTCTCGCTTAAACCTTCAAGGGCAAAGCCGGTGGATTGTAGTGAGCATTGATCGTGGTGTCAAGTCCCCTTCACCAGCGCATCCATTATGAGCGAGCGGGCTCTCCCGATCCCGTCACTACGCCCTCGTGCGTAAGCGCCGAAACATCTCCCTGACCAACAATCACGGGCTCAGGCTTGGGACTGATAACAAAGGTGTCCCGATACTCTTCGAAGCCAGTTCCAGCTGGAATCAAACGACCGACGATGACATTCTCTTTCAGGCCCAACAGATTATCAACGCGCCCATTAATCGCGGCTTCCGTCAAGACACGCGTGGTTTCCTGGAATGAGGCTGCCGAAATAAAACTATCCGTAGTCAGTGCTGCCTTGGTAATACCAAGTAGCACCGGCTTCCCAAGACCCGGCTGCCCACCCTTAGCCAACACTCGCTCATTCTCTTCGTCAAATAACATCTTGCTGACTTGACTGCCCGGCAAAAACTCCGTATCGCCCGGATCCTCGATTCTGACCTTGCGCAGCATCTGCCGCACAATGATCTCGATGTGCTTGTCGTTAATCGTCACCCCCTGCAGCCGGTACACATCCTGCACTTCATCGACCAGATATTTTTGCAACTCGTTCGGGCCCAGCACATCGAGGATGTCGTGGGGATTGGCCGACCCATCCATCAACGGCTCACCAGCCCTGACCCAATCACCCTCATGCACGTTGACATGTTTACCCTTAGGAATAAAATATTCCTTCACATCGCCCATCTTGTTATTGACTAATACCTTCCGCATGCCCTTCACGAAACCATCGTACGAAACTTCGCCATCGATCTCGCTGATGACGGCCGTCTCCTTAGGCTTTCTGGCCTCAAACAACTCGGCCACGCGAGGCAGACCACCCGTGATGTCTTTCGTCTTAGTCGTCTCCCGCGGAATCTTGGCTAACACATCACCAGGATGAACTTCCGCACCCTTTTCAACGAAGATATGCGCGCCGACCGGAAGCAGATAGCGAGCCACGTTTGCCGCCGCTGCAACCTTGGCAGTTTTCCCACCAGTATCCTTAATTGACACGCGTGGACGCAGCGTTGCGCCACTGTGCTCGACGATGACCTTACGGGAAAGGCCGGTGACTTCATCAAATTCTTCCTTCATAGAGACACCTTCGACGATGTCTCCATACGCCACCTTACCGCCGACCTCAGTGAGGATGGTCAGTGAGTACGGATCCCATTCGACCAATTTCTGTCCTACCTCAACGCGACCACCATTTTTAATCTTAATCTTGGCACCGTAGACGACGCCGTACTTCTCGCGCTCACGCCCAGTCTCATCAACAATGGCAATCTTGGCGTTGCGATTCATGACGACCCATTCGCCATCCTTATTCTGAACCGCAATCCCAGCGTTATTGAAGTCGGCATTCTTCTTGGCGTCGAAACTCATAAACTTGATGGTGCCGGCATGCTTGGCTTCGGTCACCGTTTGCTCAACCACCTTGCTCGCCGTTCCACCGATGTGGAACGTCCGCATGGTCAGCTGCGTTCCAGGCTCACCGATTGACTGTGCGGCGATAACACCTACAGGCTCACCTTTTTCGACCAACCGTCCGCGGGCTAAATCGCGCCCATAACAGGAGCGACAAACTCCACGGCGTGACTGACAGGTCAGCACCGAACGAATCTTAACGTGGTCAACCGCAGCTTCCACGATCGCCTTTGTCCGGTCCTCGTCAATCTCCTCATTGAACGACACAATGATCTCACCTGTCACCGGATCACGGATATCTTCGGCGGCCAACCGTCCCAGCACACGCTCTTCGATCGGTTGAATGATTTCGCCTCCCTCGACCAATGCGCTCACAGTGATGCCATCGGTGGTGCCGCAATCGATTTCGTTGATAATCACATCCTGCGCGATATCCACCAAGCGACGCGTGAGATAACCGGAGTTTGCGGTCTTCAACGCCGTATCGGCCAACCCCTTACGGGCACCGTGCGTCGAAATGAAGTACTGCAACACCGTTAATCCTTCACGGAAGTTGGCGGTAATCGGAGTCTCGATAATTTCACCGGACGGCTTCGCCATCAATCCGCGCATACCACCTAACTGGCGGATCTGCTGTGAGCTTCCCCGAGCACCGGAGTCCGCCATCATGAAGATTGGATTGAAGGACTCGGCCTTGCTCGGATCGCCACCCGCGCCCAATTCCTTCATCATTTCATTGGCAATCTGTTCAGTCACATGAGCCCAGATGTCGATCACCTTGTTATAGCGTTCGCCGTTGGTGATCAAACCCTCGGCATACTGCCGTTCGATCTCCGCAACCTCATGCTGAGCCTTCCCCAGCAATTCTTGTTTTTTTGTCGGAATATGCATGTTGTCGATGCAGATCGAGATGCCTGCACGCGTGGCGTACTCAAACCCTGTGTCCTTGACCTTGTCGAGGAACGTGACGGTCTCACGGTGACCACACTGGCGATAGACAGTGTCGATGAGCTTCGTCATTTCCTTCTTAGTCATGAGCTTATTCGCGTTGGCAAATGGCAGTCCCGGAGGGAGCACGTCCGACAGGATGACTCGCCCGACGGTGGTCTGAACGAGACTCCCCTCGATCCGCACCTTGATTCGCGCATGCTCTTCCACTTCTCGCGAATCAAACGCAATGCGCACTTCCTCCGGCGAACCGAACACTTTTCCCTCTCCCTTGCATCCCGCGCGCTCTTTGGTCAGCCAATAACAGCCGAGCACCATGTCCTGCGACGGCACCGCAATCGGCTTGCCGTTGGCGGGCGAGAGAATGTTATTGATCGACATCAGCAGCACGCGTGCCTCGACCTGCGCTTCAACCGACAGCGGAACGTGGACCGCCATCTGGTCACCATCGAAGTCAGCGTTGAATGCGGCACAGACCAGCGGATGCAGTCGGATGGCCTTGCCTTCAACCAACACGGGGTCAAACGCCTGGATGCCGAGACGATGCAACGTCGGTGCACGATTTAGCAGTACAGGATGATCGCGAATCACCTCGTCAAGCACGTCCCACACTTCCGGCCGTTCTTTTTCAACCAAACGTTTGGCACTCTTGATCGTAGTCGCCGCGCCTCGTTCCTCCAGCTTGTGGAAGATAAAAGGCTTAAAGAGTTCGAGCGCCATCTTCTTGGGCAACCCGCATTGATGCAGCCGAAGCTCTGGTCCCACGACGATGACGGTTCGACCCGAATAATCGACCCGTTTACCGAGTAAGTTCTGGCGAAAGCGTCCCTGCTTTCCCTTCAGCATATCGCTCAACGATTTGAGCGGCCGCTTGTTGGGTCCACGAATCGCGCGACCGCGACGACCGTTATCGAAGAGCGCATCAACCGCTTCCTGCAACATCCGCATTTCGTTTCGGATAATCACACCTGGCGCCTTTAGCTCGATCAGCCGCTTCAGGCGATTGTTCCGATTGATGACGCGGCGGTACAGATCGTTCAGATCCGATGTCGCAAAACGTCCGCCATCCAGCGGCACGAGCGGGCGCAACTCCGGCGGGAGCACCGGGATCACATCCATGATCATCCACTCAGGCATGTTTCCAGACTTGCGAAAGGCCTCAATGACTTTCAGTTGCTTCGCATATTTCTTCTTCAGCGCTGCGGAAGCCGACGTTTTAGCCTTAGCCTTGATCTCATCCCACTTAGCATTGATGTCGATTTTTCGGAGCAACTCCCGAATGGCATCGGCACCGATACCGACTTTGTAAGAACCGGGGCTGTATCCAGATTGGAGCGAGCGAAGCTTTTCCTCCGAGACCAGCTCCTTCTCCGTCAAATCTGTCGATCCTGGATCGACGCAGACATAGCTCTCGAAATAGAGAATCCGCTCCAGCCCTTTGAGGCTCATGTCGAGCAAGGTTCCGATCCGGCTCGGCACGCCCTTGAGGAACCAAATATGTGCGACCGGTGCCGCGAGTTCGATATGGCCCATACGCTCTCGGCGGACTTTGGACTGAATGACCTCGACACCGCACTTGTCGCAGACAATGCCGCGGTGCTTCATGCGCTTGTACTTACCGCAGTTGCACTCCCAATCCTTGATCGGACCGAAAATCTTCGCGCAAAACAGTCCGTCTTTTTCCGGTTTAAACGACCGGTATTTGATCGTCTCCGGTTTTTTCACTTCACCGTAGGACCACGACCGGATCTTTTCGGGCGACGCGATCCGGATCCGCATCGAATCGAATGAAACCGCATCACGCGGCTTCTCAAACAATGTATAGACGCCTTCCAAAGTAATGACCTCCTCTGATGCCGACCGCTGTGGCCGGCACACAAATGGGTTAGTCTTGCGACTTGATCAGTTCGACGTCGAGTCCCAAGCTCTGAAGCTCTTTGACCAAGACGTTAAACGACTCGGGCAATCCAGGCTCCAGAAACGGTTCACCCTTGACAATTGCTTCGTACATTCGAGATCGGCCTGGCACGTCATCTGATTTCACGGTCAAGAACTCTTGCAATGTGGAAGCAGCACCATAGGCCTGCAACGCCCACACTTCCATCTCTCCTAACCGCTGGCCACCGAATTGGGCCTTGCCACCGAGCGGCTGCTGCGTGACGAGCGAATAGGGACCGATCGACCGGGCGTGGATCTTGTCGTCGACCAAGTGGTGCAACTTCAGGACGTACATGTACCCGACCGTGACGGGGCTGCCGAACATCTCGCCGGTCCGGCCGTCCATCAGGATAGTTTGCCCGCTAGTCGGCAAGCCCGCCTTCTTCAGCAATTCCTTGATCTCTGTTTCTGACGCCCCGTCGAACACCGGACTCGCCACCTTAATCCCCAGCGCCTTGGCCGCCCAACCCAGGTGAGTTTCCAGAATCTGACCGACGTTCATACGTGATGGCACCCCGAGCGGGTTGAGCACAATTTCCACGGGCGTCCCATCCGGCAAGCACGGCATATCTTCCTCCGGCAAGATCCGAGAGACCACGCCTTTGTTCCCATGCCGCCCAGCCATCTTGTCGCCGACCTGAATCTTGCGCTTCATCGAGACATAGACCTTAACAAGCTTGATCACGCCAGGCGGAAGCTCATCGCCCCGCTTCAGACGCCCAACCTTCTCGTCGTATAGCGTCTGAAGGATTTCGATCTGCTCCTTCGCCCGCCGCTCGACGTCTTCCAGTTCTTTTTGCTCGTCAGGATCGCTCAGAATGATGTATCGGACGGTCTCATCCGGCAACCGCTTGAGAATCTCCGCAGTCAGCTTGCCCTTCTTCTTCAGAATGACATCCCCGCTCTCAGGATCCATCAAGTCACGACCGACCACCTTCCCAAGCAGCAGCTTTCTGATCTTCTTCGTTTTTTCTTCATCGATGATACGGAGCTCCTCGTGGTGATCACGCTGGAGCTTCATCGCGTCTTCGCTTTCGATACTCTTAGACCGCTCGTCCTTATCGAGCCCCTTGCGCGAAAAGATTTTCACATCGACGACGATGCCCTCGACGCCCGGCGGCACCGT
>JANYEF010000398.1 GCA_025363325.1 Nitrospira sp.
ACGACACATGCACAGGAAACAAACTATACCTCGCGAGAACTACTCGTCAAACTGACCGCCGGCATCAAGCTCACTCCGGATCTCGCGCTGATGTTGACGGAGCGGTATCGCAACGTACGAGTGGATAACGGAATCGTTGATTCTCTTCCAGCTACAGCACAGCAATTTCCTGTGATCCCAGGTATCCAGGGAGCGCAAGTATTGGGACATGGCTTGACACTCCGTTACGATACACGAGATAGCCAGCTTATGCCGACCAAGGGTGCCTATGTGAACGTCTTGGCCGAGTTCAATCAGAACGTACAGCCGCAGGAAGAAAACCAGTGGGGGCATGTCGCACTCGATGCGCGCCAGTTTATTCCCCATTTGTCGGGACGAATGACCTTTGTCGCACGCGCGTTGTTCGCGGGTGTATTCGGACACATAGAGCGCAGGGGCACGGAGCTCGGCGTGCCTTTTTACGAGCAACCTACGCTAGGTGGCGAAGCAACTCTTCGTGCTTTCGGGAACGGGAGGTATATCGGCAGCTGGGCTGTCCTTCTGAACTTAGAAGAACGGGTGACCGTACTTAGTAAAACGATATCCGACCTAAATGCCCACCTGGAAATTGCCCCGTTTCTCGACATAGGGCGGGTAGGACAAAATAGTGAGAAGGCTCTGCGACCGTTCTTGAAGGATCTCCAAATCAATCCGGGCATTGGTTTTCGATTACTGATCAAGCCAACCGTCGTTGGTCGGTTCGATGTGGCCTATGGGCGTGATGGGGGGAATGTGTTCGTAGGAATAGATTATCCGTTTTAACATTGGCGGAACGATAACTTGTGACGATGTAGGTCTCTCCGCTCGACAAGTGCCGAAGGAGGTAGGAGATATTTTCATAAGAGTCATACTGTAGTCAGGGAATTCTCCGGAAAGTCTGTGTCAAATTCAGGGGTAAACTAAACTCATCGGAGAGGTTCGCAGAGGCTCCTCTCGTCATGATGAGTTGTTTGTCGCGTGTATGAGCGCGGGTAGTGAGGGTATATCCCACGATGCCGAAGAATTAGGCAATCGGGGAATTGGATCTTGGCCTGCGGTAATAAACTGACGATAACTGCATCGACATGGATGCACGAAGGCCGTGTGATGGCTTCGTTGACCTTTTCGGCGTCAACGCGCGACACTTTCCTCATGAATCTGCTCCCCGGCACCGTGATGGGCAAGGGTGCTCAATTTAAAGAACGTATCTAGGTGTTTGACCACAGCTTGGCGCTGACGGTCGACCGTGATCACGTGGTAGCAATCATCCAACAGCACGATTTGCTTCTGTATCGAGATGATTTCGTCATAGACGAACTGGGCGTTTCGTGGTCCTGTCATGTCATCATCGATTGCTTGCAGAATCAGCGTTGGCGCCGACACCTTCTCTAAGAGTTTTCTGACGCGACTCTTGAGCCGATCGATTTCAGTTAAGGTTCGAAGTGGGAAGAGCGGGTATCCTTTTGATGCGGACGACGACGGGTCCGTTCCGTTTTCGACAGACTCACTCCTGTATCCCTCCCACCATAAACCGACCCATTCGTGAAACACAGATGCTGAGGTATAGGAGGCACGAATGTGTGCCTGAATCATGGAGTCCTTTACCCCATAGGGAGGGCCATCCAGGTGAAACAAGAGATGTTGTAGACATTCGGGCACTAGTTTGAGTGCGAGCGGTAAGATTGCATGACTTCGTGGCGTATTCCACCCGTCATAGAAGAAGGTCGGAGACAGCACGCCAATCCCATCCACGGTCACGATGGTTGAGGCCTCGAGCGCAAGCAGCGAGCCTGCACTCAGCCCTGCCACATATACGTGTTCATAGCGCTCTCGCACATAGGCTAATTGCTTGCCAACATGGTCGCACCACTGCTGTTCGCTTGTTCTCACAAGATCGCGCAGGCTGGTGCAATGCCCAGGCAACGTTGTGGCATAGACATCCTCTCCGCGTCGAGCCAGGCCACGCGCCAGATAGCGCATCTCGACCGGCGTACCGGTAATTCCATGAATCAAATAGACGAGCGCGTTCGAGTCGTTCTCAAAGATGAGATCCGTTGACCGGCGACCCACCATTTCAGAGAGCCGGTTATGGCGACTCAGTGCCTTTGCGGTCATTTGCTGTCCGTGCATGATGTAAACAGGTAGTCCAAGAGTTCTATTCCCAGATCAATCTCGTCGGTAGTAATGTCCAATGCCGGCGCCAGAGTGAATACATTCTTATAATGCCCACCGATGTCCAGCACTAAGCCCATTGGGCCTCGGGAAGAGGGAATGCCGCCGGCCAATCCCGCTTCAAAGATCCGGTCTGCGAGGACTTTGTCCGGAGTAAAGCGGTCTGGTTTGGTCACTTCAATGCGAAGGGCTAATCCCAGTCCTGATACATCGCCGATCGTCTCATGACGGGTTTTGAGTATTTCGATCTGCCTGAGAAAGTACGCACCGGATTCCATCACTTTCTTTTCGTAATGTTGCTGTTCAATCCACAATAGGGTCGCGAGCGTCGCCGCAGTCCCGAGCGGATTTGAGGCAAAGGTCGAATGCGTGGACCCCGGGGGAAATTTCGTCGGAGAAATGAGCGCTTCTTTTGCCCAGACTCCCGAGATGGGATTCAAGCCGTTCGTCATGGCCTTGCCGAAGACCACGATATCGGGCTGAACCCCGAAATGTTCGAGTGCCCAGAACTTGCCGGTCCTGAAAAATCCCATCTGAATTTCATCGTCTACCAGGAGGATCTTGCGTTCCTTCAGAATCTTTTGCAGTCGTGAGAAGTATTCAGGCGGTGGGATGATGTACCCCCCCGTGGCTTGCACCGGTTCCACATAGAAGGCGACAAACTCCGCCTCGTTGGCCTTGGCATCCCAGAAGGAGTTGTACTCAGTTTCGAAGAGCCGTTCGACCTGGTTGACGCAATAGTAATCACACGAGTCCAGCGTCTTGCCGTAGGGGCAGCGGTAACAGTAGGGAAAGGGCACGAAGTGCGCGCGATTGGAGAAGTGGCCGAAACGGCGGCGGTAGCGATAACTCGATGTGATTTCCGATGCCCCTAGCGTGCGTCCATGATACCCGCCCGTGAAGGCCATGAACTGGCTCTTGCCGGTGGCATTCCGCACGAGCTTCATGGAATCCTCGATGGCCTGTGCCCCTCCCACGTTGAACTGGATCCGCCCCTCTAGACCGAACGCCCGCAAGCATTCAGTGGCCAGCTTCTCGGACACCAGCACTTTCTCTTCGTGAAGATATTGGCAGGCGAGTTGCGGAAGCCGGTCTAACTGGGCCTTCAGCGCGTCGATGATGGTCTGGTTGCGATAACCGAAGTTGACCGCCGAGTACCACATTTGCAAATCGAGATAGGGCTTATCTTCGCGATCGTAGAGGAAGCTCCCCTCACAATTTTGGAAGAATTTCGGCACAGGTGAGTAGTGGACGGTGTCCCCATATGAGCAGTATTTCGCCTCTTTTTCGCGGAGGGCGTCTTCGCTGAGATGGACCATTGGGAGAGGTTTCATGCGATGCGGGCCTCCTTTACGAAGAGACGGTCGGCCACCTCGGCCAGCGTCTCGAATGGTATGCATGGAATGCCAGTCCGCTCACACCACTTCTGGAGCGAACCCTTGGCAAACACGGTCTGCATTTTTCCTGACACACACTGATCGGACCGGCCGTCTCCGATGTATGCCGGTCGCGATGACCGAGGGTCTGCTGGAAGGGTCAACGAACATTTGCATGTTCCTGCCCCGCTGTCACATTCTTTCTCCGCGAAGGGGAAGCTGAGTGTCGGACGGCCGCTGTTATCCCAGCGAAGGTGGTTGGAGAACACGGGAAGGTGTAAGAGACCATGCCGACGCAGGACCGCTTCGACGAGGAGATCGATGCCGTCGCTTACAATGGTGAGCGGGACTCCCTGTTCAGTGCAGCGACGATCCAGCGTAAGAATGCCCTCATCGATTGGAAGGTCAGTGGCAAACTCGATGAGCATGTCTCGATCCGCCTGGACGAGTTCGACTTGACGCGCAAGACACTCTTGACTTGTGATCTCACCCCGCACCCATCGTGTCTCCCATTCCCGCCACGCAGGGAGGGCAAAGGCCTCGAGCATGGCATCAGTGGCATCTACCCGGGTGATTGTGCCATCAAAATCACAAAAGACATCCGTCACATCTAAGGCTTCGAGCGCAGACCGTCTCGGTTGTTTCTTAATGCTCGTGTTCAACACGTACCCCTCCCTTTTCCCCAAAGAAAAGACACTGGTGATCTGGTCAGTACAACACGTGCGTGAACGTGAAAACTGACTCGTGATCTCAGAGAGAGGCGGAAGGTGGAGCGCGGGGAGCGGCTGATGTGGAAAAGGGGAGGCAGGGCGGCAAGGCGACCGTCAGCGCCACCGACTGAACACGATCGAACCGCCACACGTCGACGTGGTCGCGGAGCTCAAACTCGTCGGAGGGGGTGTCTTCGCTCTGGTTGGAATTGCCTTCAGTGGACGAACTGATTAAGACATCCAAATGATGCTGTGTGACATGCGTTTCGACTGGAACGTTCCTAATAACGCTGCACGTCGAAGAATATTCCTGCGGAGCCATGAGCTCCTGCAGCAGGCACAGCGGATCGGCCAAGACCCATGTGGCCAGCCATACTAGAACAAGGCTACGCATGAATGCCGTTCGGTATTTTAACATTGCAAACTCAATCCGGGACTGGGCGACCCTGAGAATCTCTCAACATATAACATAAAGTCTGGTCCAACGCCATTGTGCTCGGGTTCTGCCCCACTTTTACGGATACCTAGTTAAGGCCATAATGGGCCAGGAGGGCTGTCATGGGACAGCGACGGACGTTTTCAGCGGAGTACAAGCGTGAGGCAGTGGCGATGCGTAATGCCCCCTGCGTGAGCGCCAGCCAGATCGCGGCGGAACTGGGGATTGGGGCGGGTGTGCGGGGACGGTGGAGGCGAGAATTGTGCCAGAGGCCGGACTAGGCGTTTTCAGGCAACGGACGCCCACGCGATGAGGAACTGGCCCACCTGTTAGCAGGAAATTATTCGGCGGGAAGGAACGAGCTTGGTAAGCAGGGTCAATTCTCTTCCACCGCTTCAAACTCATCTTCACTGAAAAGACTGATTGTTTCCTCAGTGTAATACGAGAAATGGGTCGAAAACTCATCCTATTTTTTGCGTTCCCGCCTTGCGGTTTGAGAACAAGATCATCGACGATATTCTGGAGTTACTGAACAAGAACGGACTGACCTCGCACCAGTCGCAAAACCTGCCTAGCTTTCCAGATTCTTACGGAGAAATAGCTATGGTGACTGCGATTTAAAGTCGCGGTCACCATAGTCACGCGCACTCATAAGCCGTAGTTGCTCTCGCCAGGATGTTTTCCGGCCTTTTGCGGCATGAACAGGAGGCACGCGACGATGAGGGCCGCGAGGACTGCCGAGGCATAAAAGCGGCCAAACGCGAGCCCGCCGTGGTCAACTGGCTTGTCGAGCAGATGGCCCAGTGTGGCGCCCAGCGGCCGCGTGAGGATGAAAGCGCTCCAGAAC
The DNA here is from genome assembly GCA_025363325.1 of Nitrospira sp. Classification (GTDB taxonomy): domain Bacteria; phylum Nitrospirota; class Nitrospiria; order Nitrospirales; family Nitrospiraceae; genus Palsa-1315. The sequence goes on from JANYEF010000398.1 coordinate 5,560, forward strand.
AGCACAGTGCGCGAGATCTTTGTGTAGAAATACCCCCCCCCCGCAATCAGCACCAAGCCTGCTGTGAACACGAGCGCCCCGCGTTCGTAGCCGAGCCCGTTTGTGTCGGCCATCCAGTCCCCAAGCGCCGTGCCCAAGGTTTGGGAAAACAGGATCGCTCCCCAATAG
>JANYEF010000424.1 GCA_025363325.1 Nitrospira sp.
TAGGACATGGCCAAGGAAGTATCGGCACAAATTAAGTTGCAGATTCCAGCTGGGAAAGCGAACCCTGCTCCCCCGGTCGGGCCGTCGCTGGGTCAGCACGGCGTCAACATCATGGAGTTTTGCAAGCAGTTCAACGCGAAAACACAAAAAGAGGGCGATAGCATCATTCCGGTGGTCATCACGGTCTACAAGGACCGGTCGTTTACCTTTGTGATGAAAACTCCGCCGGCGTCCGACCTCTTGAAGAAGGCGGCTGGAGTCATAAAAGGATCCGGCGTTCCCCAGAAGGATAAGGTCGGGAAGATCACGAAGGCGCAATTGCGTGAGATCGCACAAAAGAAAATGACGGATCTCAATGCCGTCGATCTGGAGGGGGCGATCAAGATCATTGAAGGGACGGCACGCAGTATGGGAGTCGTGGTTCAGGGGTAATCGCGGCGGACTGGATGGTCGTCTGTGCTCGCACAGCGGCGACGAATAAAGTATGGGTCGTTCGATTTGCGCAATTGAGGCCCGCCCGTCCCCGTCTTCCGTGCCGAGTGTTGAGGAAAGAGAGGGAAAGCAATGGGAAAGAAGATGAGAGCAGCAGTTGAAAAACTTGAGCCTCGGGCCTATGCCTTGCGCGAGGCGGTCGATGCGGTGAAACGGTCGGCCTATACCAAGTTCGATGAATCCGTCGATCTGGCGCTTCGGTTGGGGGTCGATCCGAAGCGGGCTGACCAAATGGTGCGTGGCACGACTTCGCTGCCGCATGGCACGGGGAAGAAGATTCGCGTATTGGTTTTTGCCAGGGGAGAGAAGGAGCAGGAGGCGCGGCAAGCCGGCGCTGATTATGTCGGGTCCGATGACCTGATGGAAAAGATCAAGGGTGGATGGATGGATTTTGATTGCGCCATCTCGACGCCGGATCTGATGGCGGCCGTCGGGAAGCTCGGAAAGGCACTGGGGCCCCGTGGGCTCATGCCGAACCCAAAGAGCGGGACCGTCACCTTTGATGTTGGCAAGGCCGTATCAGACATTCGAAAAGGCCGTGTGGAGTATAAGGTCGAAAAAGCCGGGATCGTTCAGGTGCCTGTCGGGAAGGTATCGTTTAAGCCTGAACAGCTCTATGACAACGCGTCGGCGGTTCTTGAGGCGGTAATCAAGGCAAAGCCTGCCTCATGCAAAGGACGCTATCTGATGAGCGCGACTATTTCGAGCACGATGGGGCCTGGCGTGAAGCTCGATGCCATCGCGTTAGCCAAGGAATGGAGTTAGTCAGGGTGTTGCGGCGCGGAAGGGGAAGGGTTCGACTATGAATAAGGACGAGAAATCAACAGCGGTTGCGGAGTTGATGGAGACATTTGGCCGCGCACGGCTTGCCATTGTCACCGAAAGTGCCGGGCTCTCCGTCAATCAGGTCACGGAACTTCGCAAACAATTGCGTAGTGCCAAAGCCGAATACATGGTCGTCAAGAATACGTTGGCTGTCCGTGCTGCGGGAGGCACGATCCTTTCCGGGGTGACGACCTACCTAAAGGGACCAACGGGCTTGGTGATCGGCTATGACGATCCGGTGCTTCCGGCTAAGATCCTTCGGGATTTTATTCTGGCGGAGAAGCGCGAGCAGAAGATAAAGATCACCATCGGTGTTTTGGAGGGCAAGGTGGTGCAGCCAGCTGAATTGGCGGCTGTTGCGAAGTTGCCGAAGAAGGAAGTCCTCATTGCGATGTTGTTGTCGGCCATGCAGGGGCCGGCGCGAGGCCTTGTGTATACGCTCAGTGCAGTCTTGTCGAAATTTGTAAGAGTCATTGCAGCCATTCAGGACAAACGAAAAGGAGAAGGGGATATGTCAACGACAACGGCAAAATTGTCACAGGAAGAATTGATCAAGGCCATCGAGACGATGAGTGTGCTCGACCTGGCGGAACTCGTGAAGGGGTTGGAGACTCGATTCGGCGTCACTGCGGCCGCACCGGTCGCCGCCGCTCCTGCTGCAGGTGGTGGTGCCGCAGCGGCAGTCGAGGAGAAGACTTCGTTTGATGTTGTGCTCGTGTCTGCTCCGGCGGACAAGAAGATTCAAGTCATTAAGGTCGTCAGGGAACTCACGAGCCTCGGTTTGAAGGAAGCAAAAGATTTGGTTGAAGGCGCACCGAAGCCCGTGAAGACTGGTGTCACGAAAGAAGAATGCGACACCATGAAGAAGAAGCTTGAAGATTGCGGCGCCAAGGTCGAGATCAAGTAGCCTCGATTTGATCAGCCTCTAGTGTCTGTGGGTGCCTGCTATATGTGGGTACCCAAGCCTAACCATTTGTAGTGGAGGACTGGGGAATGTCCGAAACGACTCTACAAGAGTTCGTCGAGCGGAAAGACTACTCGCGTATTCATAGTAGCATCGAAATTCCGGATCTTATTGAGATTCAGAAGCGCTCCTATGAGGAATTTCTTCAGCGGGAGGTCGAGCCGGAACGTCGTAAAGATCATGGGCTCCAGGCAGCCCTGGCGAGTGTGTTTCCGATTCCGGATTACAATAATACGGCCGTATTGGAGTTTACGAGCTACACGCTCGGCACCCCTAAGTATGATGAGCGGGAATGCCTTGAACAGGGGATGACCTATGCCGTTCCGCTGAAACTCCGGGTACGACTGGTCGTATTCGATAAGGAAGACAAGGGCTCTAAGAAAAAAGTACTCGACGTTCGAGAGCAAGAAGTGTACGTCGGCGAGCTGCCGCTCATGACGGAGCGGGGAACCTTCATCGTCAACGGCACGGAACGTGTGGTGGTGAGCCAGTTGCATCGGTCTCCCGGTGCGTCCTTTACGCACGATAAGGGCCGAACTCACTCCAGTGGCAAGGTGTTGTATTCCGCCAGGATCATTCCCTATCGCGGATCGTGGCTCGACTTCGAGTTCGATGCACGCGACATCCTCTATGTGCGTATTGACCGGCGGCGGAAAATGCCGACGACTATTCTGTTGAAGGCCTTCGGCTTTTCTGGCGACGATTTGCTCAAGATGTATTATCCGGTTGAAGAAATTCGGGTCGTTAAGGGCAAGATGCTGCGAAAGCTCGACCCGGAGATCCATCAGGGTCTGCGCTGCTCGGCGGAAGTACTTGAGAAGGGTGGTAAGGAGCTCCTGGTAAAGGAAGGCGCCAAGCTGACGAAGGGGCTTATCGCGAAGCTCAAGGCGGCCGGTGTGAAAGAAATCCCGCTTGCGCCAAGCGAGTTGATTGGTCGTGCAGTCCTGACCGAACTGGTGGATTCAAAGAAGAACAAGATCGCCGAAAAAAATCAGCGGCTTACTGCTGAGATCGTCGAAGCGCTGCTCGAGAGCGACATCGAGGAATTCAAGGCGATCTATTTTGATACGGTCACGTCTACGCCAGTGATTATGGACACGCTGGAGATGGATAAGACTACCTCGAAAGAGGAGGCGATGGTCGAGATCTATCGTCGCTTACGGCCGGGAGAAACGCCTTCAGTCGACACGGCGCGCGTGCTCTTCGACAATCTGTTCTCCAACTCAAAGCGGTACGATCTTTCGCCGGTTGGGCGCCTGAAGTTGAACAGCAAGCTGGGCCTCGATCTGCCCTTGGAGCAGCGGACATTGACGGCGCAGGACATGGTCGAGGTGATCCGCTATCTCGTGAACTTGAAGCTGGGCAAGGGCGAAATTGACGACATTGACCACTTGGGCAATCGCCGCGTCCGTTCGGTCGGTGAGTTATTGGAGAACCAATTCCGACTCGGGCTGGTCCGCATGGAGCGCAGTATCAAGGAGCGGATGAACTTGCTGGATATGGAAACGGTGTTGCCTCACGATTTAATCAATGCGAAGCCCGTTGTTGCCGCAGTGAAAGAGTTCTTCAGCAGCAGCCAGTTGTCTCAGTTCATGGACCAAACAAATCCGCTTGCGGAGATTACACACAAGCGGCGGCTTTCCGCACTCGGCCCCGGTGGGTTGACCAGGGAGCGGGCGGGGTTCGAAGTTCGCGACGTCCATCCCTCCCACTATAGCCGTATTTGCCCGATCGAAACGCCGGAAGGCCCGAACATCGGCTTGATCACGTCACTGGCGACCTATGCGCGCATCAATAAGTTCGGGTTTATCGAAGCGCCCTATCGCAAAGTGGTGAAGGGGCGAGTGACCGACGAGATCGAATTTCTTTCTGCGATCGAGGGGGACAAGTACATCATCGCGCAGGCAAATTCAAAAATGGATGCCTCTGGCCGCCTGGTGTCCGAAACCATCTCGGCGCGATCTGCCGGAGATTTCGTGACAGCCACCTCAGACAAGATCGATTACATGGACGTGTCGCCGAAACAGGTGGTGAGCGTGGCCACGGCCTTGGTGCCGTTTTTAGAGCACGATGACGCCAACCGTGCCTTGATGGGATCGAACATGCAACGTCAGGCGGTGCCGCTGCTCAAGTCGGAGGCTCCGTTAGTCGGCACGGGAATGGAGACCGTGGTCGCGCGTGACTCGGGCTATGTCGTGCAAGCGAGGCGCGCCGGTGTCGTGGAGAGTGTGGATGCCACGAGGATCGTCGTGCGTGCCGATTCGAAGGAAGGTCGGAAAAGGAACGATGCCGGTTTGGACGTGTACGATCTGATCAAGTTCCAGCGTTCGAATCAGAGCACGACCATCACGCAGACCCCAGTGGTGCGGCTTGGGCAGCCAGTGAAAGTTGGACAGGTCTTGGCTGATGGCCCTGCCATCGATCATGGCGAACTGGCATTAGGTAAGAATATTCTCGTCGCCTTCATGCCCTGGGGTGGATACAACTTCGAAGACGCCATTCTGTTGAGTGAAAAATTGGTGCGAGAGGATGCGTTTACCTCGATTCACATTGAAGAGTTTGAGGTGGAGGCCCGCGATACCAAGTTAGGGAAAGAGGACATTACTCGCGACATTCCGAACGTCGGAGAAGAAGCGCTTCGCGATCTCGATGAGAGCGGGATCATCCGTATCGGAGCCGAGGTGAAGCCTGGAAACATTCTGGTTGGGAAGGTGACACCGAAAGGCGAGACTCAGCTCACGCCGGAAGAAAAACTGCTGCGGGCCATCTTCGGTGAAAAAGCAGGCGATGTGAAGGATACGTCGCTCACGGTGCCGCCGGGCGTCGAGGGCATCGTCGTCGATGTGAAGATCTTCTCGCGCAAGGGGCTCGATAAGGACGAACGGTCCAAGAGTATCGAAAGCGACGATGCGACGAAGCTTCAGCGTGACCACCACGAGGAGCTCCGTATCATCGATGAAGAAAAAACGAAGAAGATCAGAAAGCTACTGCTTGGGAAGGTGGTCGGTCGTGACTTGATGGATCCTGAAAGCGGCGATGTCATTCTCAAGAAGAAGGGCAAGCTGACTGCGGAGATTCTGAAGCGGTTACCGGATGAGACGGTCCGATACATCATTCTGAGCGATCCTGACGAGCAAAAAGAACTGGAAGACGTCGAGCGGCGGGCGAAGGAGCAGATCGAAATCCTTCAGACGCTATACGAC
>JANYEF010000461.1 GCA_025363325.1 Nitrospira sp.
GGTGACGCTCGGTGAAGGCAATACTCCACTCATCAGGGCGACTCGGCTGGCCAATCAGATCGCTCCCGGCATCGATCTCTATCTCAAATTCGAAGGCATGAATCCGACGGGATCGTTCAAGGATCGCGGCATGACGATGGCTATCTCAAAGGCTGTTGAGTCCGGCGCTAAGGCGGTGATCTGTGCCTCCACGGGGAATACCTCCGCCTCTGCCTCGGCCTATGGTGCGCGGGCGGGATTGGCGGTCTATGTGTTGATTCCTGCCGGGAAGATTGCGATGGGTAAGCTGTCCCAGGCCATGATGCACCAAGCCACCGTCATCCAGATTGAAGGAAATTTTGACCAGGCCTTGACCATCGTCAAAGAATTGTCGGCGACTTACCACATCGAGCTGGTCAACTCGATCAATCCCTATCGGATCGAGGGGCAGAAAACCGCCGCGATGGAGATCTGCGATCAGCTCGGCGATGCTCCGACTGTTCATGTGCTGCCGGTTGGGAATGCCGGTAACATTACGGCCTATTGGAAGGGGTACCGGGAATACCGTGCGGCCAATCAATCCACGAGGCTGCCTCGTATGGTCGGATTTCAGGCGGCTGGTGCGGCGCCCATCGTGCTCGGCCACATCGTGGAGAATCCTCAGACGGTGGCCTCGGCGATCCGGATCGGCAATCCGGCTAGCTGGGAAGCGGCCTTGAATGCCGTGAAGGAATCCGCGGGGACGATCGATTCGGTGACGGATGAAGAGATTCTGCAGGCCTATAGGGTGGTGGCAGCGACAGAAGGGGTCTTCTGCGAGCCAGCGTCCGCCGCATCGGTTGCCGGCGTGATGAAGTTGAGCAAGCAAGGCAGGCTGCGTGAAGGCGAGACCGTGGTCTGCACCTTGACCGGTCATGGATTGAAAGATGCCGACACTGCCATCAGTGTATCGGCCCCACCGAAAACCGTTAGAGCGACGCGGGAGGATGTCGCTCGTCTTTTAAGGGTGTAGACACCATGCGAGCAGGGCTTCGATGAAACACGTGATTCTCCATGCCGAAGGGATGGCAGACCATCCCCGGCAGGAATTGGGCGGACGGACTCCTCTTCAAGCGGCTTCGACCCCTCACCTGGATCGCCTCGCGCAAGGTGGGGAGCTTGGGCTCCTGGCCGCGGCACCTGAGAACGTGCGACGGGGGAGCGGTCTGATGGGAACCGCCATCCTCGGATACGACCCCAAGAAATACTACCAGGGGCCTGGCCCGTTCGAAGCGGCCAGTCTGGGAGTTGCCGTCGGTGAGCATGATGTGGCCTATCGCTGTACGATGGTCACGTTGCGGGCAGACGCCCAGTCCGAGAGTAAAGGCGGATTGAACGAGATCAAGAAGCTCGGGCCGCATGTGGTAATGGACGATGCGACCGCTGGGCTGGTTTCGACAGAAGAGGCCCGCGAATTGATAGAGGCGATCAATGAACAACTCGGGTCGGAGATGATTCAGTTCTATCCCGGGTTAGGCCACCGTCATCTCATGGTGTGGGTCAACGGGAAGTCGCGAGCGGTCTGTATCGATCCACAATTATTGGTTGGTCGACCTATCGTCGATGCGTTACCGACGGGAGACGGATCCGACATTCTTTGGAAACTCATGGACGCCTCGTTTCAGATCTTACGCGATCATCCCCTCAACGATCAACGTTGTGAGGCGGGTCAGAAGCCGGCCAATTGTCTCTGGCTCTGGGGCCAAGGCCGGGCCATTCTCTGGCCAAGCCTCTCTGAGCGATTGAAGATGTCCGGTGTGGTGGTCTCACAGAGCGATGTCCATCGCGGACTCGGCATCATGGCCGGGCTAGAAGTGGTGAACGGCGCGCGATTGGCCGGTGCGGATCTTCGTACCCAAGCGGCGGTCGCCCTCGAGGAACTGAAGAAAAATGATTTTGCGTACGTGCATGTGGAGTTACCGGACGAGGTTGTCTACGAGTCGGACGTCGCGGCCAAGGTGAAGGGTATCGAAGCGGTCGATCGCGAGCTGGTAGGACCGTTGCTCGAAGGCCTGGCCCAATTGGGCTCCCATCGCATCGTGGCCTTCTGCGATTCGGGCAACGTGCATCAAGGACAGGTGGCGGAGGGTCCTGGGTTCTTTGCCTATCGTGACAGTGCGGCAGCCCCTGCTGTCGGGACCAAACGGAGATTTATAGAGGCTGATGCTCGAACTTCGACAGTGCCGCCTCGTGACGCAACGAAGTTCGTCATGCGACTTTTCGCAAAAGGATCCTGAGGGTCGTGGCGCTGATTGTCCAGAAATATGGGGGGACGTCCGTGGGTACGATCGAGCGAATCCACGGCGTGGCCGACCGCGTCGAGAAGGCTCATAAGGATGGCCATCGTGTCGTGGTTGTCCTGTCCGCGATGAGCGGAGAAACGGATCGGTTACTTCGGTTGGCGCATGATGTCACGCCGCTGCCGGACGATCGCGAGCTCGATATGCTGCTGTCGACCGGAGAACGAGTAACCATCGCCTTGTTGGCGATGGCCTTGCGGGCCCGGGGACTCGATGCCCAATCTTTTACGGGACGCCAAGTCGGGATCATGACCGACAGTGCCCATACGAAAGCGCGTATTACCCGGGTGAGTGCCGATCGAATCCGCGAGGCCTTGCTCAACGGGGTCATCCCAGTGGTCGCCGGTTTTCAAGGGATCAACGAACAGTCGGATGTCACGACGTTGGGGCGCGGAGGATCCGATCTCACAGCCGTCGCGCTGGCGGCTGCGCTGAAGGCTGACCGGTGCACTATTTTTACCGACGTCGATGGCGTCTACACGTCAGACCCCAACATTGTCCCGACGGCTCGACGCATCGACAAGATTTCCTATGAAGAAATGCTGGAAATGGCCAGTCTGGGCGCCAAAGTGCTGCAGAGCCGCTCCGTCGAATTTGCCGCGAAGTTCAATGTGCCAGTGGAGGTGAACTCCAGCTTCAAAGAAGGAAAGGGGACGCTCGTGACGCGTGAAGATGAGGATATGGAAGCGGTCGCGGTGTCGGGAGTCACTGGTGATCGAAATCAGGCGAAAATTACGATTGTGGGCGTGCCGGACAAACCAGGTATTGCATCCAAACTCTTCGGGCCGGTGGCCAAGGCCAACATCAATGTCGACATGATCATCCAGAATATGAGTCAATCGGGTCTGACGGATATTTCCTTCACGATTCCACGGGTGGACATCAAAAAAGCCCTGCCGCTGATTCAGGAGGTGGCAAACGGTATCGCGGCCAAATCGGTTGCTGTGACCGAGGCGATCGCGAAGGTCTCGCTGGTCGGCGTCGGGATGCGTTCCCATTCGGGAGTCGCCGCCAAGATGTTCGACGTCTTGGCGCAGGAAGGCGTGAACATCCTCATGATCAGCACGTCGGAGATCAAGATCTCCTGTGTCATTGATGAAAAGTATGTCGAACTCGCGATGCGTTCGCTCCATACCGCGTTCGGGTTGGATCAGCCGCCGGCAGGGGGCCGGATTACGAAGTAGCAGATTTCGGCGCTGTCAGTCTCGACAAGGTTGTTCTGCTCCTGGTATCGTTTTCTTTATGGCTCGAAAATCTTCATCACCGAGATTCTCTCAAGGCAAACCGGTCGGCTCTAATTCGTCCGGCGCACTTCTTCCTGCCGCCAGGCCAGCAGCGCTGGAAATCTATGACACGACCTTACGGGACGGGGCTCAGGCCGAGGATGTCACCTTTTCGGCCGAAGACAAGGTTCGGGTCGCCCAACAGTTGGATGGGCTGGGCGTGCAGTTCATTGAAGGTGGGTGGCCCGGGGCGAATCCCAAAGACATCGAGTTCTTTCGGATGATCAAGACCGTCCCGTTGCAGACGGCGACGGTGGTGGCGTTCGGGTCGACCAGAAAAGCGAGCAACGCGGTACAGAAAGATCCTAATATCCGGGCGTTGTTGGATGCAGAGACCAAGATCATTACGCTCTTCGGAAAAACCTGGACGCTGCATGTCACCGATGCGCTCGGCATTTCCCTTGTGAAGAATCTCGAACTCATCAGCGATTCTGTAGCCCATCTCCGCTCGAAAAATCGAAGGGTGTTCTACGATGCGGAGCATTTCTTTGACGGGTACAAGACCAATCCGGACTACGCGCTAGAGACCATTCGTCAAGCCGTCGCGGCCGGGGCCGAACGGGTGATTCTCTGCGACACCAACGGGGGATCGATGCCCTGGGAAATCAAAGAGATTTGCCAGGTCGTTCGGCGGGAGTGTGTGGTGCCCTTAGGGATTCACGCCCACAACGATTGTGAAATGGCCGTCGCGAATTCGCTGGTGGCAATCGAAGCCGGCGTGGTGCAAGTGCAAGGGACGATTAACGGGATCGGTGAACGGTGCGGCAATGCCAATCTCTGTTCGATCATTCCCAATCTTGAACTGAAGATGAAACGTCCGGCCTTGGGAGACCGGTTGAGCCATCTTAAGCGGGTCTCGGGATTCGTGACCGAGATCGCGAACCTCATGCCTAATAAGCACCAGCCTTATGTGGGGGACTCGGCGTTTGCCCATAAGGGCGGGGTCCATATTCACGCGGTGCTCAAGAATCCCGCAACCTACGAGCATGTGATCCCTGGTTTGGTCGGCAACCGCCAGCGTATGTTGGTATCGGATGCGGCAGGTCGGAGTGGGTTGCTGGAGAAGATCGAGGCCTATGGGATCAAATTGGACAAGGGCCACGCCAAGGTGCGGGAACTGATCGATACCTTGAAGAAGCGCGAAAGTGAGGGCTACCAATTTGAGGCGGCGGAAGGCTCCTTCGAATTGCTCATGCGGAAAGCGATGGGGACGCATAGGCCATCGTTCCAACTCCTGGGCTTTCGGGTGATTGTCGAGAAAAAACACGACCAAGGAGCTTCGTCGTCGGAGGCCACAGTGATGGTGAAAGTAGGCGATGTGGTGGAGCATGCGGCAGCAGTCGGAGCCGGTCCGGTCAACGCGCTCGACCATGCGTTGCGGAAAGCATTGGAAAAGTTCTATCCCCAGCTCCGAGAAGTCAAACTGCTCGACTATAAAGTGCGAGTGCTGTCGGCCAATCGTGGGACGGAGTCCAAGGTCAGGGTGTTGATCGAATCAGGCGACCATAAGGATAAGTGGGGTACCGTCGGCGTGTCTGAGAACATCATGGAAGCAAGCTGGCAAGCATTGGCGGACAGCATCGAATACAAGTTGCTTGCCAAAGACGAATGAGCGGGACCTCCGATCCAGCATCTTTCTTCTTGACAGGCTGTATAACCTCACGTAAATTATAGCGAAACTGCCAATCGTTCATAGTAATTTTATAGACGATCGTTCGAGAAGTTTGTGCGGATGTCGGAGGGGAAAGCATGAGGAAGGCAGATATCGCGAACGAAATCTACAAGCAGGTCGGTATTTCGAAAAACGAAGCCGCAGATATCGTCGAACTCGTGCTGAATATGTTGAAAGCGGTGTTGCATAAGGGCGAGTCGGTCAAGATTGCTGGATTCGGAAACTTTGTGGTGCGCAGTAAAGGGGCACGCAAGGGCCGAAACCCTCGGACCGGCGAAGAAATAGGAATCACGCCTCGTCGTGTGGTGACTTTTCGACCTAGTCAAGTGTTTAAGAAGTACGTCAATTCATAGCCGCGTTTACTCACCTTAAACTCATCCCACCACGAGGACCGGTCATGGGGAACGAGCCCAGGCTGGGCAGCAAGGTCTTTTATAAAATCGGCGAAGTCAGCCAGATCGCCGAGCTACCGGCGTACGTGCTGCGATTCTGGGAATCAGAGTTCCCGTTTCTCAAGCCCAAGAAAAGTCGTGGGAACCAGCGGCTCTACGTCAGGCGAGAAGTCGAAACGGTGTTGGAGATCAAGCGGATGCTCTATGAGGAAGGGCACACACTCGCAGGCGTCAAGCGATATTGGGCCAGGCGAGGACGGGTGGCAAGCCAACGGGTGCGCCCCAAAGAACTCGCGCAGAAACTGCGAGGGAATCTCCAGGCGATTCTCAAAATTTTGGAGTCGCATTCTGACTGACGAGGATCTCGCCTCGTCTCTTTCAAGCCGGTTGCATTCCAGCCGACTCCAAGGAGACAATGCAAGAAGAAGATGAAATTGAATAGAGCGTGTCGGGGCGTGGCGCAGCCCGGTAGCGTACTCGCTTGGGGTGCGAGTGGTCGGCCGTTCAAATCGGCTCGCCCCGAC
>JANYEF010000505.1 GCA_025363325.1 Nitrospira sp.
GTCATGGCCAAGTTTCGCCAACTCAAGAGGTAACGCGCCTGCGACGTCGGCGAGCCCACCGGTCTTGGCATAGGGAGCCGCCTCAGAGGATACCATGAGCAGATTCAGAGGATACTGGGTCACGAAAAGCCTACAAAACGCATCACATTATGGAGCAGCCGGCACTTCAAACCTGGAGCGAAATTTATCTTCGTGTTGCCAACTGCGTCCCAACTCATGCAGTTGAGCCGCGGTCAACGCCTCGCGGTAGACAAGTCGCTCCTCGAAAAATACCACCAGCCACCCGTGATCCGGGTAAGCCAGAAACAGCGCATCGCCGGCCTCAATTCGGACCTCCCACCCTCGCGGCGGTTCTCCGCTCGCCAACCTCGACCGTGGAATAAGCGAGTCGTCTTTCATGCCGAAGAACTGCATGAACTCGGCATGCTGATACGTCGGCGCTCCCCACGCCCCAACAAACGCGCGGGGGGTCAACTCATGGAGCAGCAACTCGTTGTCTCGCACGTGGCGCTCTTGCTCTTCCAACGAAGGCATCCCAATCCCGCTGCAACTAAGAACGGACCCGATCGCGACCACGATAAACACACCAGCCCATCCCAAGCGCCTCAGAAATTCAAGGCCCCGGAACCGCTGCGCGCCGCACCAAGTCGATCTGAACATGCCCGCGAATTTCTTCACAGTAGACGTCGGCTCCTTGGTTCAACAGGCTTTACAGGCTGACAGACATCACACTGACAGAGCCGCCGAAGAAGGGCATAGGAGTAAATGCCGGTATCGTGGCCATCACTCCAAGTGAATTGCAGCGCATACCGTCCGACCGGCTGCACATCCTGCAGCATGATCAAGAGAGGCACATCATTCGGTTGCAGACGCCGTGCGCCAGACCACTCGTCCACACAGGCTGCGCAGGGACATTGCTGGCGGAGATACCGGACAGGATAGACGGCCTTGTGTCCATCGTTCCATTCGATGCCCAGCACACCCTTCTCAATCCAGGCCATATCTCTCGGTTCATGCACGGTCTCTGTCATGGTCACGGATTCCCTTGGTTTCTCTTGTTTATTTGGTTTCTTTGGTTGAACTAGTCTAACCAGATGAACAAAACAAACCAGATAAACCAGTCCCGCTCTTTCCGTCGGCCTCTAACTCAGAACCCAGAGCTCAGAACTTCTGTGCCCGTCTCGCCTTTCCCGCCAGTCTCGCCCGTCTCGCGTACAAATTCTTATGACGGATACGACAGAAAATTCACAGGAGGCAGTTGTCTGCCTGCCACAACGGTGACATACCCTTCAATCGCATTTTCCACCTCGTGTCGAACTTGACCGGCAGCCTTCAAACGATCGACCACATCGGGCGAAAGCCTCAAAGCCTGATGCAGAAATGCCAGACTCCCTCGCGAGAGCGGCAAACAGCGGAAGGCCTGGCGCGCAGCACAGATCATACAGACCAGGCCTCCGGACAGAGGGGAAAACTGCGGTTCTCCCATCAACCGGCCCTTGCCACAGGCTGCACAGTGATCGGTCTGAGGGCGAAACCCGATCAGGCCCAGCAGCCGAATCTGAAACAGCAGCGCCGTCAACGCCGGATCCTGGCTCGTGACTAATGCGCGCAAGCCCTGTTCGAGCGTCTCGAAGAGCTGCGGGTCAGGATCCCCGTCCGGCGTCACCGCACCCACCACATTGACCATCCGCGCGGCAGCGGTCATCAGCGTCAAGTCTTCGCGAAACCTCATGAACGGCTCCACGAGATCGACTTGAGAAATTCGAAAGAGCGAATCGCCTGACTTTTCGAACAGGTTCAGATGGCAGATCGTGAGCGGTTCGAGCGAAGCGCCGAGGCGGCTCTTCATCCGACGAGCCCCCCGCGCTACACCGCGAACTTTCCCCATCTCCTTGGTATAGAAGGTCACGATACGATCCGCGTCGCCCCACTTCCGACTGTTCAGTGTGATGGCCGCGGTCTTGATCAGCGGCATGGGTGACACACGCGAGACTGGAGGGACGGGTTGATCTGGTTTATCTGGTTTGTTTTG
>JANYEF010000526.1 GCA_025363325.1 Nitrospira sp.
ATCGGGGTTGAAATCAGAATGACATCGGCCCAATGCACGATGGCTTCGTACACGCGATCAAGCTGATCGGTCGGGTCCATTTGCGTGATCGAGCAGGGCCAGGTGCAGGCCTGCGCCGACTTCGAATAGAAACCTTCTCACGGACGAAAGTTCAGCTCGCGGAGCTTAATACATTGCGTCTCCAGTTTAAGCGCGCTACTGGCATGCTCCAGCGCCACGCCCAACATCGCATCGGAGGTGCTGTACCGTGGATGTTCCATGGTCATCGCCGTCGTGGAGATCCCCACTACGCGGATCGGGCCTGCCTGGCGCAACACAGGGCGTGCAAGGGAATGGGGCTTGTGTGGCTGCTTCTTCCGTTTCGTGGCTGACGACAGATCGATATAGAGCCGACCGTTCTCCACTTTGGTCGCATAGGCCGGAACCTGATCTTGTTCGTGCCCTGGTTCTCCTTGACCGGTCTTGTGATGGAACTTCCAGTAATGCCAGGGACAGACAACATAGTCGCCGTCGAGGGTGCCTTCACCCAACGGACCACCGACATGATTACAAACCCCGGAGATCGCGGTAAACGCGCCATCTTTATGCGTCAGTGCGATGGTCGTCTTCCCGAAGGAGACTTCTCGCAAGGACTTCTTCTTCAGCTCTTCGACGCTTCCAACGTCCGTCCATTGTGTATCCGGCATGAGAGGCTCCCTCGACGAGTAGCAGGATGCTGAAACAGTCCGCCAGCGGAGTTCTCGCATCGTTCAGACCCTCAACGTACCCCAGAGGGTACGCTTCGACCCTTCACTCGCTGCGGTCTTGCTGGACGGCCAGTTTGAGCATCCTGCGGGACTGTTTTCCGCTTCTCCGTACCTTACTTACTTACTCGCACCGGTGTCATAGTAAAACCGCTCGTTGACTATCTTGCCGTTCTTCCACTTGGTGACGACAACCTGCTCCATGTGAACCGGCTGGCCATTGGTGGCGATGAAGTCCAGGTTGCACTCGTAGAAGGTCACGTTGTCACCGACGCCTGAGGCGGTGACGTTAAACCCTTTCCATTCCTTGACGCCGCTCATGAACTGTTTTTCTCGCTCGATGTTCGCGGCCAAACCCTTCGTCGGCGGATTGGCATTGTTCTGCATCACAGTGTCCTTGTCATAAAACTCGTTCATCGCCTCAATGATCTTGCCTTGCCGGATGTAGCCGAACAGATCGTTCAGCCGCTGTTGTATATTCGCTGTACTCATGACTGCTTCTCCTTTCGAGATTTGCTAATGAATGTAATCCCGGCTTTCTGAACTTCTTGATAGGGGAGGAGCCAGACGAGTGATTCATCGCTGAGATCGCCGACCTGAATACGATTTCCCCAGGGATCGCGGAAATCGCAGCGAAAGCCGGGCACCAGCGTAAGTTTGTACTTGTTGATGAGCTTCTTCCGCACTTCCTTGATCTGTTGCGCGTCCCGGACCATCAAGCCAAAATGTTTCACGCGATCCGGTTGCAGCTTGTCCACTTCAAAAATTGCCATGAATTGATGCTCCCCCAGCTTGCACCAGGCAGCTCCTTCGCCGCCGCGGAGCATCTTCAGGCTAAACACGTCCGAGTAGAACTTCACAGCCTTCTTGGCGTCGGTGACTTCAATGACGATGTGGTTACATCCGTAGACTTGGACTGCCATCATGCCCATTCCTTTCTCTCCATGACTGTTTCCTTGGCCTGACGAAGGGCAGACACAAAGATATCGGAAGGCTGCGCGCCAGAGATCGAGATACTGCCGTTGAGGACGAAATACGGGACCCCACGAATGCCGAGTCTGTGACCGGCCGCTTCTTCGGCCTTGACCTCCGTGGCCCCTTCCTCACTGTGGAGAAATGATTCGACGACCGCTGCATCAAGGCCGGCGCGACCCGCCAGTTGACCGAGGACTGGCACCGAGCCGATATCGGCCCCTTCTGTGAAGTACCCCCGGAACAGCGATTCCACGACGGCATCCTGGCGACCCTGCTGCTCGGCATACCAAATCAGACGATGGGCCAGGAAAGTGTTCGGAGTCCGCGAAATCTTATCAAAGGCAAAGGGAATGCGCTCCGCTGCTCCAGCCGCCAGAACATGTTCCTCCATTTGATGGAACGCATCGAGGCTCCCGAACTTGGCTGCAAGATATGTCGTACGGTCCATGCCGTCCTTCGGCATCGTCGGATTCAACTGATAGGGCCGCCAGGTGATACGCGCCGGTGCGGCGCCATTCAGCTGACCCAACGCGCGTTCCAGCCGCCGCTTCCCGATGTAGCACCAGGGACAGACGACGTCGGAATAGATCTCGATCGTGAGTCCTCGATCCGTCATGACAAATGTCCCATCTTTCCTGCTTGATAATCCTGCGCAGCTTGAACCAACTCTTCACGAGTATTCATGACAAAGGGACCGTAGCGGGCAATCGGTTCTTCGATCGGCTCTCCAGCCATGACCAAGAGCCGACTGTCCTCCTGAGCTTCCACCGAGACTTGCGAGCCATTGCGTGTGCACACGATTAGTTCCGCTTCTCCGGCTGCTTGCGAACCATTCACCGACACGCGACCTTGCAGCACAAAGATCGAGGTGTTGTCCCCGCTCGGCATGCTGAGCTGACCTCGATGCCCTGCTTTCAGTTGCAGATCATACAGCTGGATCGGCGTAAATGTGTGCGCCGGCCCTGTATGTCCGAGGAATGATCCGGCGATCACGCGCAATTGACCGGCTCCATCCTCGAGGTCAATGGACGGAATGTCTGCATTGAGAATTGTCTGATAGCCGGGCGCCGACATTTTCGACGCCTTCGGAAGATTGACCCACAGTTGAATGGCATGGAGCGTACCGCCTTTCCTCGCAAACTCCTTCTCATGAAATTCCTCGTGGACGATGCCGGATGCGGCAGTCATCCACTGCACATCGCCCGGACCAATCACACCGGCATTTCCGGCAGAGTCGCGATGCGCCAATATCCCTTCATAGACGATGGTGACGGTTTCAAACCCACGATGCGGATGCTCTCCCACTCCGCGAGGATGGTCGGTCGGCGTGAAGTACTGCGGCCCGGCATAGTCCAGCATAAGAAAGGGGCTGACCTCACGGTCGAGCTCATTGCTGGGAAAGAGATTCCGCACAGGAAACCCGTCACCGACCATGTGGGTGGAGCCTGGCTGATAGATCCCTACGATGTCTTTTGTTGCTGCGGTCGCGATTGTCTCATGACGGCTCATTGGCATCCTCCTTCCATTCGTCTCAAACCCGTGATGCGAACGTTGAGCTTACAGTCGCTTCTCCTCCAGATCGTACACATCAAACCACACATACACCGGGCGATGCTTCGGCACGACCTTGGGAATATATTCTTCGAGGTATTGCTGGGCCTCAAGACTCATCTCGCTGAGCCGCATATCGCGCAGCTTATTGTTCCATTTCAACACATCATCGGCATTCTTCACTTGCGAGTGACTGACGATCCACTTTGCGATCTCCTCGTCTGAGACTCCGGCCGCCACGACCTCCTTGAACTGATCGGGCGTGATACCGGTGAACGAAAACCATTGGCTGGCTAACGAACAGGGCCAGTAATTGTATTCACCGTTCATCCCGAGCAAAAACGCCCGAC
>JANYEF010000498.1 GCA_025363325.1 Nitrospira sp.
AATCAGCCGTAACTCTAAGAGCGTCTGCAGAGGAGCGTTCGCCGCCCGGTAGGAGGGACGCAGTGTTTGATAGTAGAGGCTCTCTGCGCCGACCGCTTCCGGTACCTCGTCCTGATCCACCCAATCGACGATGGCATCCACCAGATCCGGATTGACCTGCACGAGTTCGAAGAGCCGCTTGACCCGCTCGACCTTGGGCTTCCTGGCCGTGGGATCTCCGCCGGCCGCCAGGTCGTTCAGGTTCAGCTTGCCCCGTTCATCCTCGATCTGCGCACTCAGCAGACCATCGCCGATGGCATAATTCGTAATGGGAAAGGCCCACAAGTCGGTGAGGGCGTCGAAGAACTGTCCCGATTGTTTGTCCTTCAAGAGGTCTTGTTGCAAGACACCACGAGCTGCCTGCACCGCCGCGCGTGCAAGCACGGTCGCTTTGAAATTGTCTCGGAAGGCTGCGGCGTCGCGGTATTCCCGCCTGGCCTCGGCATCGAACTCAAGAATAAGCGCAACGAGGAGAGAGAGAACTAGGAGGGTGAGGAGGAGGGCAATACCACGTTCATCAGACCTTCGCATAGGTCACGATTCTCAGCGTGGCGTCGAGATTGACCGGATTATCGTACTTCGGTTTCATCTGCAGATGGTGCACCTGCACGTCATAGGGTGCCTGTTCGATGGCCACCAACAGCGCGAGGATCTGGGGAAGCGACACGCCGTCGAGCCGAAGGTCGACCGCAGTCTCCTGATAGCCCTGGACGACAATGGGGGCTTGTGGCTGCATGCCGACGATACGATCGCGAATCTGCGCCGTCGTCGTCGCTTCTTCCATGAACGCCAGCAGCGAAAACTGGGCCGGCGGGCTCGGCATGCGCTGTTCGAGCTTGGTAATACGCGCCTGCTTGACCACGTACTCCTGCGCCACGAGCGCAAGCTCCTGGCTGTCTTTGGCTTTCCGTCGTGCCTGTCTATCGAGTCTGTCGATCGACGTCATGAGCGGATCGATGATTATGACGAAGGCGAGCGCTGCTCCAATCAGTGCCCCGCCGGCAGCCACGATGATGCGCTCGCGTTGTGAGAAATGCTGCCACCGTTCTTTCAGCATCTGCATCATGGCTGTTGCACTGTATAGGTGAGGCGAAACACGACTTGGTTCGGCACAGCCCCGACACGGGTATCACTAATGGACACGTCATGAAATGTCTCAACAGCCACGAAGGCCTGCTTGATCTTCTCGACGGCATCGAAGGTCGTTGTTTCCCCCTCCAGATGGATGCTGGTCCCGTCGATTGTCAGTTCTCGTACTTTCAACGGTGCGCCTGAGGGGACATGTTTCACCAACTCCGCAAGGCCGGCGAGGACGTTGAAGCGCGTGCCGTCGACAACCGAGAGCCCCTTCTCTACCTGCGAGACTCGATACCGGGCCTGGTCCAACTCCTCACCCGGGCCGGCGCCTGGACCAAATGTTTGCTCGTACTGGGTCTGGAGCCCTCGCTTGATGTTTTTGACCGCGGAGTCTTTCAGCATCACGCGCACGGAAAGATCCATCAGTGCGAGAACCGCCAGGATGAGCCCACCCCACAAGGCCAACCGTCGATCCTGTTTCGAGACACCTCCTGTGGCCGATGCGGTATCGCTGCCGGCTTTGAAGTCCAGGGCGAGACCTGATCCCGCCAGCCTCGACTTCCAGCGGGGACGGACGATATTAGGATGGATCGCCAATCCGAATGCGATGGAAAACGCACGAGGACAGCTCGTTCCAAATCCTTGCCGCGGGCCGACCGGGAGCAAACCCAGTTGATGCGCCATATGCCCGCTGAGCTCTCGCAGTTTAGAGCCGCCTCCCGATACCCAACAATGGGTCAACCGTTGATGGACGGTGCCTTCGTAGGCATGGAGGGAGACGCGCAATTCCTTGAGGACCGGTTCGAGCCAGGTATCGACTTCTTGCACGGCGATGGCCCGCTTCCGTCGTTCCGCTTCGGCGAAGCTGCAAGCATAACGAACGGCGAGCGCATGGGTGAGATGATTCCCGCCCCACAGCACGGTCCGCAACAGCCCCGGACGAC
>JANYEF010000510.1 GCA_025363325.1 Nitrospira sp.
ACCATGGCCCGAATGGCACCCTTGCCTGGCTCCAGCGCAATCAATCCTCCCTCGACGAGTGGGGTCTGTTCTAGTTGCACATGAACAACGTCACGATCCAGCTTCTTCACCATCACCTCGATGACATCACCGGGCTTCAGCACGTGCTTGAGATTCAGATTGATGACGACATCTTTCGCCGTATCCGACCCAGTAAGACGGCGCGTCGCCCAGGCCATATCGTCAAAGGCAAGTTTGGCTGACGTCGTGCCGATCTGCACCAGATATTGATCCTTCGCCACTTTGGTGACGAACCCCTCGCGATAGTCTCCCACCTTCACCGCCTGATCAGTCGTCGCCGAAACAATGGGTGGGGTTGGCGCAGTCACATCGACCGTTCGGAGTGGGCCACGCCACCCTTGGCGCTTATCTAATTCGCGCAGGCCGGCCGCAAAGGCTGCTTCAGCAGCCTTCTGCATCTCCATGTTCAATGTCGTCACGACCTTGAGCCCGCCCTTATACACCATCGCTTCGCCATACTTCGCGACCAGCAACTGTCGGATATACTCCACAAAGTAGGGCGCAGCCTGAACACCACCGGGACGTCGGAAAGTGAGTGTATCCGCTGCAGCCTGTTCGCGTTCTGCCGTAGTGAGGAACTTCGCCTCTTCCATGCGCGCCAACACATGCTCCTGTCTCTTTTTTGCAAGATCATAGGCCTTGAAGGGTGAATAATGGTTCGGCGATTTTGGAAGACCCGCCAGAAATGCTGATTCTCCAATGGTGAGGGCGGAGAGGTCTTTTCCAAAATACGTTTGAGCCGCCGAGGCGACACCATAGGCGCCTTGTCCGAAGTAAATCTGGTTCAAATACAGTTCGAGAATTTGGTCTTTCGTCAGGACCAATTCCATCTTATAGGCCAGAATGAGCTCGCGGACTTTGCGGTCGAAGGTGCGTTCGGATGAGAGGAACAGCGACCGTGCCAACTGCTGGGTAATGGTGCTGGCCCCTTCGACCTTGCCCCCTCGGCGTACATTCGTCCAGGCCGCACGGAGCATGCCGATGTAGTCGAGGCCGGGATGTTCGAAGAACCGGACATCTTCGACCGCGATGACCGCACGCCGCAACCGTTCGGGAATGTCTGCCACCGGGGTCAGGATACGACGCTCAATGAAAAATTGACCGATGAGCCGCTGATCAATCGAATAGACCTGCGTCACCAGGCTTGGTTGATAGGCCCCCAACAGCTCTAACGCGGGAAGGTCTTTCGAGAGGTGCCAGACCAACCCGCCCACTGCCAGCCCTCCTAGCAAACATGCCACCCCTAGGCCTAGCAGCGTGATCTGCCACCAACGCCATGCACGCCGAGGTGGTGGTTGACGAAGCGGATCCTGTGAATGTATCGGCCGATCCATCATGGTTACGCGGGTTTACCTTCGAAGGAGGCTCGGTTTCCGGAGAAGAATGCCACTGTCACCATACCGTGGGGGCCCTCGAAACTCAAGCAAATGCCCGCACGCCAGCCCCGCAACTTCCCGCCGGCATCGCTTGTACCGAACGTCATGCTTCGGGTATACTGCCGTACGACGCCTGGATGCCTGGGCGTCTTTTTTTTGGAGCATGCAGCAATATCTATGGATCAGACAGCCACAACAGAATCTCCCGTCGCAGCCGATATCGCTCCTAGGGGGCGTCGTAGCGACATTCGAAATATCGCCATTATCGCCCACGTCGACCATGGCAAGACGACGCTGGTTGACGCCGTGCTCCGACAGACCCATGTTCATCGCAAGATCGACGACATGGGCGAGCGGATCATGGACTCGATGGACCAGGAGCGCGAGCGCGGGATCACAATCCGGGCCAAGAACGCCAGCGTGATCTACAAGGGCATAAAAATCAACATTGTCGATACACCGGGACACGCCGACTTCGGCGGTGAAGTCGAACGGACCCTGCGTATGGTGGATGGCGTCCTCATCTTAATCGACGCAAAAGAAGGACCCATGCCGCAAACGACATTCGTGTTGCGGAAAGCCTTAGCGCTCGGCCACAAGGCCATCGTGGTCATCAACAAGATCGACCGGCCGGATGCGGACATCGATGACGTGGTGAATCGAACCTTCGACTTGTTCGTCCATCTCGGGGCAACAGATGAGCAACTCGATTTTCCCATCGTCTACACCGCCGCGATCAAGGGTACCGCAACGAACGATATCACAAAGCCAGGTACAGACATTACGCCGCTCCTCGACACCGTCCTGGAAAAGATCCCAGCACCGGCCATCAACGCCGAGGCGCCCCTCCAGATCCTGGTCCTCTCTCTGATCCAAGACCTCTACAAAGGCAAGATGGGAGTGGGAAAAAT
>JANYEF010000536.1 GCA_025363325.1 Nitrospira sp.
CGCAATCTTCTCAAACAGATCAGCGACTATCCAGAACGTTGGCAACGGCTGGTATCGTATAACCGTGTCTGCTAGCACTGCGACCGCTACGGTATATTCATTTATCGTTGGGTTGGTCAGCGGAACGTCAGATAGCTATGCGGGAGATAGCACAAGCAGCTTGTATGCGTATGGCGCGCAGACGGAACAGGGCGCCTTCCAAACGTCCTACATCGCCACTACGACGGTGGCAGTGACTAGGAATGCTGATGTCGTCACCAACTCCAGTATCGGTGGTTGGTACAACTCGGCGGCGGGAACGTTCATCGCGCAATTCGATCTTGCGAACGCAGCGCCGGCAATGTGTGTTGCTTCAATCGGCACTAATGTGGCAAACGGCATGGCTGCCATAAAAGGCGCAGCCGCACTTACCGTACAGGCGTTCTTCGATGCCAACACAACGCCATCGCTCGGATCAATCACCGCCAATACTCCGGCAAAAGTCGCAGTCGCCTACGACGCTGGAACGTCGAACGCTGGCGACCTGAACGGTGCTGCTGTCAGTAACGCTGGTGTGCAAGCCGTCATTGGCGCACCGAACTTGCTTTCTCTCGGGAATACCGGCAATGCTGGAAATACTGCAACCGGCCACATCCGCAGCTTTGCGTACTACAACACGCGCCTTACCAACGCCCAACTCCAAAATCTCACGACATGATCGAAAATCTACTCATGGCTTTCTACCTGTCCGGCGGCGGCTCGTTCGAGTGGGCACCGGACCCCAAGGATGGCTACGGCACCGCGATGCACATGGAGCCTCGCTATGCGGTCGGTGCTGGCTTTAGCTTCGACGTGAGCGACCGCGTAGAAGTTGACATGGGGTACAAGTGGCAGGACATGCCGCCGATCCCCGGTCGCGTTCACGACACGCTCGATAAGTCTCATATTGCGTACCTAGAAGTGCGCATCAGACCCTTTAGGAAATAACATGGCATCTTTTACAAACGGCACTGAAAGCGCGCTTTTGTCGCTGATCTTTACGGCGACAAACTGGGCTAATATCGCTGATAACACAGCAACAGCGCCATTGGCTAACCTGTTTGTCTCGCTGCATACCGCTGACCCGGGTGAGGCTGGATCGCAAACGACAAACGAGACGGCGTACACGAGCTATGCCCGCCAGTCTGTCGCGCGCACGACAGGCGGTTTTACCGTCTCTGGTTCTGACCCAACGCAGGTTGTCAATGCGGCTACTATCACCTTCCCACAGTGTGGCGTTACCGGTGCGACCCTTACCCACTGGGGTATTGGCACGCTGGTGTCTGGCGCAGGCGTGTTGCTTGCTTCTGGTGTTATTGGCCCTACCGCTGGCCCAACGCTTGACTTTACGTGTTCACTCGCGTCCCCGGGCTCTCTTACTGTGCCGGGCTCTGCGTTCTCGGTCAACGATCAGGTAAGCTGTTATCACTCCCCGGTCGGCACGCTGCCAACGGGCATTACCGAGGGAACTGTCTATTTTGTCGGCACGGTTACCGGTATCGCCATTACTCTTTCGACGACCACGGCAAACGGCACGCCTGTCAACACGTCGACAGTAGGCGCCGGCTGGCTTGCCAAGCAGACTCCACTTGCGGTAGCTAACCTAATTACGCCGTCGTTTGCGGCTAGCGCGCTTAAGATTGTGGCGGATTAATATATGAGCGCATATTCATGGGCTGAAGTACTGACCACGGCGCAGGTGGCTGGCCCCAACGTAGTTAATACAGTTACGGTAGGTAGCATTATACCTACCGGCAATATTGTTTCGTTGCCGCCAAACTTCTTTAATGCGCCCGGCAAGATGTTGCAATTGAGAGGGATGGGGCAGTTGTCAAACATTGTGACGACTCCCGGCACACTGACTTTGGATGTTTTCCTAGGCGGTTCTGTCGTTGCTTTCACGTCCGGCGCCATGCAGTTGAGCAGCACCGCACACACTAACCTACCATTTGTGTTTGATCTTACTTTGACTTGCAGGGCAATCGGCTCTGTAACCAGCGCGAACCTGATGGGTCAGGGAACGATCATTTCGCAGTGTTTGTCTTTGACTGCGGTTGCGGACTCCACTACTACGCCAGCTACGCTATTGATGCCGAACACGGTGCCAACTGTAGGTACTGGATTCGACTCAACCATTCTGCAATCAGTTAACGTCAGGGCGACTTTCAGCATTGCGGCGCCGGGCACTGGCATTACTTTGCAGCAGTACGCGCTTATTGCTCTGAACTAAGCCGGTCCATTAAGGAGCAAGGGCCGTGCCGCAAAGTTTTGGTATTCGCGGTCCTAAATTCATCCGCCGGCTGTCCCGGCCGATTCCTTATGGTCCTGCTTCTTCTGCTTCCACTCTAGCTGCTAGTGGCCTCGCCGTTGTCACGACGGTTTCTGCTGGCTCTGCTAGCGGCGCTGCTCTTTTATCCGGCAACTCTATACTATCTACGGTAGGCGCTGCGAGACTTGGCGGCGCTATTCCGCTGAGCGGCGTATCTTCTTTTACGACCGTAGGTATTGGCTCCGCAATCAGCTTACTGGCGCTGTCTGGCATAGCTGTCACTGCGACAGTTGCCAATGGAGCGATGTCAGGCGCGGCTGCCATTTCTGGCGGTGCCACCTCTGTTTCCGCATCAGGCGGGGCGATATTAGGTTCCGGCAGCCTATCTGGACGTGCCAGTACGTCCACGGTCATCAGTGGACAGGCTGTTGGCGCCATTCCCGCCTCTGGCATAGCCATTACAGCCTCAATTGGCTCCGGTCCGATGACGCAGATAGCGGCATTGGCTGGATTGTCTATCTTTTCGACGGCTGGAACCGGGCAATCCCTTGGTTCTGCTGCCTTTTCTGGCGTAGCGACGACCGTTTCTGCGGCTTTTGGCTCCATGAAGGGCGCAGCGGCGCTATCTGGCGACGCAGCATCGACTAGTGTCGGAACTGGCAACCTAATATCGGTTGGTAGCGGCGCAATATCTGGTCTATCTGCGACAACTACTGTCGCAAATGGACAAATGTCTGGTGCTGGTGCCATATCAGGCATAGCAGTCACCTCGGTCGACGCTTTTGGACAGTTAGCAGGCTCTGTAGCCGCCTCAGGAGCCGCTATAGCCTCTACCCTAGGGGCAGGACAGCCAACAGCCGCTGCGGCCGTTTCTGGCGCCTCTATAACAAGCGCTACAGGCATTGGCGGCATGACGGGCAGTGCCGCGTTGACGGGAAACGCCGTCAATACGTCTGTTGGGTCTGGGGCGATGATAGGGAAGGCGGCGTTGACCGGTATTGCGGTCGCGACGACTGTGTCATGGGGCAATTTGCTGCAGCAGGGCACGTCGTCGCCCCTGACTGGCATATCGGTAGCGACTACGTATGGCACGGGATCGCTTGCCGGCACGGCTAGCACGCGTAGGCAAACTGCATACTATTTCGTACATCATGGGCCTATGGAATTTGAGCCTTGGGCGCGTGGCATGGTGCAGGCCAACAGCCTTACCGCATCCATGGCTCCTGACGAAGACGGATGGCAGGAATGGGCGTCGAATTTTGTCAATATGCCTAAATTGCAGCCCCTGAATTTGCCAGATCCATATAGATATGAAGATTGGAACGACTGGGCAGACGCATTGGCAAATGCCATGGCCCACTCTGGCTTCTAGCCACCGTATTTCAAGCAGTTACGTGTTAAACTTTAATGGTCAAGGCCCTTTACCTAGCCTCTGGAGATCATGATGGGCGTCACTTATGTTACAGACTTCAGTTATCCGGCGGCTTTTGGCTTTACCGGAAGCACGGCTGTTCCCGTGCAGCACTTCGCTAAGGGCGGACGTGTAACTCCTATTCCTTATGCCAAGGGTGGCGCGGTACACGACGACGCGGCTCAGGATGAGGCGATGATTAAGCGCGAGGTCAAGCCTGCTGCGCTTAAGAAGGCTTGTGGCGGTACCGTCAAGGCAAAGTATGCCAGTGGCGGGGCTGTTGGCAAGGGTGGGTCTAATAAGGGCGCCAGTTCTATTGGTACCGGCAAAGAGAAGTTTGCCAAGGTTTCTGCCGTCAAGGGATCGCGTGATGCCGATTCTGTCCGCAAACCGATGGGCGCTGCGTATGCCAAGGGCGGGGCCGTCAAAAGCACTGCTGAATTCACGTTTAAGAAGGGTGGTGCTGTTTGGGTCGCTCACCTGCATAAGGCTGCTGGCGGTACCGTTGCGGCGAATGATGCTTCTAGTAAGACTGTCGACAGCAAGACGGCCAGCAAGGTAGCTTCACAGCCGGGCAAGATGACGTTGTCGTCTGGCGTTTACCCGGGGCGCAAGGAATTCGCTGGCGGTGGAAAGGTTAAGAAGGGCGGCGCTGGGCTTGGTCACTCGCACAAGCCGGCAGGACTTAGTGGTCGTAACCTTGGCGCGCTGGGCATGGCGGCCGGTCCGCTTATGGCTGGACTTGGGGCACCTCCGGGTGGAGCGGCTGGTCCGCCCCCGCCGCTTGGTGGCGGAATGGGTGGCCCTCCGGGCGCCCCTCCGGGTATGCCGATGGGTGGTCGTCCAATGGGCGGCCCTCCAATGGGCGGCCCTCCGATGGGTGGCCCTCCGATGGGTGGCCCGCCGATGGGGATGCGCCCACCGGGCATGTAAACTCCACTACATCAGCACGGGCTCGCCACGCGGCAGGCCGTTAATTACGAGCCCGTATGACGACATCAGGAACAATTTCAGCCACGGCGTTTGATACCCGTACACTCATTGACCGAGCGTATGGGCGTTGCCGTTTGCGCCCGCAGCAAATATCCGACGAGATGTTGTCAACGGCTCAGACAAATTTGTTTCTGATCCTTAGCGATATGTCTAACACTGGTACGCCAGTGTGGTGCCTGCAGAAACAATTGCTAACGCTGCAGCAGGGACAGCCAGCACTCACGCTGCCAACCGGCACCGTAGACGTGCGTAACGCGTTCCTGCGCACACAAGGGGCATTAACCCCAGACGCCGGCCCCGTCATTACGACCGGGTCAATCACATTTAATTTCGCTACGAATGGAGCTCAACTGCCTTGCAGTATCGGCATTGTCTGGACGACAGCGCCTATTGCTTTGAGTGTACAGACATCGCCAGACAACCTGACATGGTCAACAGTTGTCAGCGTCCCCGTAGCGACAGGTACTGGCCTCCAGTGGATTGACACCGCTGGCGCATCTCAGGCGCTTTATTGGCGCATTATCCCAAGCGGTAGCGGCACCATCGGTGCAAGCTCTGTTCTGCTTGGAACACTGATGAGCGAAATCATGCTGGCGCGGCTCAATGCCGACAGTTATGAGGCCTACCCCAATAAGTCTTTCCAAGGGCGTCCATTACAGTTCTGGCTTGATAGGCAGATCCAGCCAATCATGCAGCTATGGCCTACGCCTGACGCCGCTAGCGCGTTGCTTCCTATGGTTGTCTATCGGCAGCGATATATCATGGACGTGGGTACGCTACCTCAGATTATCGAGGTGCCGCAGTATTGGTATGAAGCTATTACATGGAAGCTTGCCGCTAACCTTTCATGGGAGACCCCAGAGGTGGACGCGAAGCTTTGCCCGGCGCTTGAATCAAAGTCTGACACAATGATGCGCCTCGCTTGGGATCAAGACCCGGACAAGAGTCCTATTAGCTTCAAATACAATTTGCGGGCCTATACGCGATGAGCCTTTGGCTTGATACTCGCGGCTACACGTCACTTGCAATAGCGATTTGTGACAGATGCAAGATGAAACGCTCGATCATGGAGATGGTTGCAGATCCAAATGCTCCCGGAACATATGTCTGCGAGCGCGGCTGTGTAGACGAATATGATCCATGGCGTTTGCCGGCAAGAGAACCAGAAGATATTTCTCTGGAGCATCCGCGTCCAGATTTGCCCCTTAGTTAAATGGCGTACTTATGACCACAGCAACCTTTACTGCAGCGCAGGTTAATCTAAACGTAACGGCGAGTACCTCCACGGTAATCGGTGCATACGTTGTACCTGCAGCTACAGCCGCAATCGTTACGGCTGGAACCGTTACCAATAAATCTGGCTCTCCAGCAACGCTTAGCGTGTCTATCTGGAACGGTTCAATCGACATTGCGTTTATTGCCTCTGGAATCACGCTGCCGGCTAACGGCACGTTCAGCTTTGCAGGCGCAGATGCAAAGTGGACGCTAGGTACCGGGCAGGGCATTCGCTTTAACTGTAGCCAGATTGCCGATGCCGTAATGGGCATCATGCAGGTGGCGTAATGAGTCGCTCCCCATTCATTAGCCCGCTTGGATGGGGGCCGATCCCGGCAACGCTGCCGGGATCTTTGACCATTCTTGCTAACGGCATCAATGTTACCGGGAACAGCACTATCACCGGAACGCTTGGCGGTCTGACTGGCCTTACTGTTGCCAGTGGCGGCATTAGCGTTACTGGCGCCAGCACTATTACCGGATCGTTAGGCGGCATTGCCGGGCTAACAATTGTAAGCGGCGGGATCACGGCAACAGGAAACAGCACTATTACCGGAACGCTTGGAGGGCTTACAGGATTTACTGTTGCTAGTGGCGGGGCATCCGTAACTGGTAACAGCACTATCACCGGAACGCTTGGAGGACTGACAGGGTTTACTGTTGCATCAGGCGGAGCGTCTATTTCAGGAGGCGCCTATACCCCGTCGTTTAGCATCGGCAACTCTGGAACTGCGTTTACGCTTGATTGTTCTAAATCAAATGCTCAGTACGTTACTATGAATGGCAACGTAGGCAGTGGTTCTCTAACCGTCTCAAACCTTAGCGAAGGTCAAACTGTAAACCTTTGGCTGACACAGGATGCGTCCCCTCCTCGCACGCTAGGAACAATTACTGGCGTAAAGCTTT
>JANYEF010000127.1 GCA_025363325.1 Nitrospira sp.
GCATTGCATGTGTACCATTGCAGAGTACTAAGGCTGGTGGGTGTTTTGCCCATCGGCATGTACTGGGCACTGGTTTTTCAAGCGGTTTAAGTTGGCACTGTTCGGCTTTCTGTTGATGCATCTCACGTCGCGACTCGATTACACGCTCTGGAAGAAGCTCTCCATTCCGATGTTGGCCTGCATGTTGCTGTTGCTCGTCATGGTGCTGGTGCCGTCCCTCGGTGTGGTGGTCAAGGGGGCGCGGCGCTGGTTGCGGTGGGGGCCCATCTCGGTTCAGCCGGCGGAAATGATCAAGCTCGTGGCGGTCATCTATATGGCAGCGTATTTGGCAAAAAAAGGGGACAAGATTACGTTGTTTCGCGATGGCCTTCTGCCGGCCCTGATCATGATTGGGCTGCTGAACGGGCTCGTGCTGCTCGAACCGGATCTTGGGACGGTCGTGGTGCTCGGCCTGGTGACGGTCGGGATGTGTTTCCTCGCTGGGGCGCGCGTTTCTCACCTCTTAGCCTTAGGCCTTGGTGCGATTCCGGTCGTGCTGGTGCTGGTCCTTGGTTCCAGTTATCGGCGGCAACGGCTCATGACGTTTCTTGCTCCATGGAAGGATGCCTCGGACGCCGGGTTCCAAATCACGCAATCCTTCTTGTCCTTCGGCAGCGGCGGTCCGTTTGGGGTGGGATTGGGCGAGGGCAAGCAGAAGCTCTACTTCCTTCCAGAGGCGCACACAGACTTTGTTCTGGCGCTGGTTGGCGAAGAACTGGGGCTCATCGGGACCGCCACCGTAATCCTGTTATTTGCATTTTTTGTGTGGCGGGGGTTTCAGATCGCCGCGCGCGCGCGCGTGCCGTTTGGCCGTTACCTGGGCCTGGGCATTACCTTGTTGATCGGCGGCCAGGCGTTGGTGAATGCGGCGGTGGTGACCGGGCTCTTGCCGACGAAGGGGCTCACCTTGCCGTTTGTCAGCTACGGAGGGTCGTCGCTGGTGGTCAGTCTGGTCGGCGTGGGGATCTTGCTCAGTATTTCTCGCGACCGGCATGCCGGCGGGTCTCGAGGCGGACGTGGTGGGTCGGAGCACGAATGACGATCGTCATTGCCGCAGGAGGAACCGGTGGCCATCTCTATCCGGCCGTGGCGTTGGCGCGAGAGTTTCTCCGGTGCGATCCCATGACCAAGGTGCTCTTCGTGGGGACGGCGCGTGGACTTGAATCGAACGTGCTGGCTCATGAGGGATTCGACCTGGCTTTGATTAGCGCCATGCCGGTGATGGGCAAGGGGCCGTTCGGGATGGTGAAAGGGTTGTGCGCGCTGCCGGTCAGTTTGTGGCAGTGCCTGAAGATACTACGCACCAGACGGGCTGATCTGGTGATCGGGGTCGGCGGGTATACGAGTCCGATGATGCTTCTTGCTGCAGCATTCACCGGGAGGGCGCGCGTGATTCTTGAGCCGAATGCGAACCCTGGTATGGCCAACAAAGCCGTGGGGCCGTTCTCGCAACGCGTATTTCTTGCATTCGAGTCGGCGGCCGACTCGTTCACTCGATCTAAGGTGCGTGTGGTGGGGACTCCGATTCGCAAGGCGTTCCTGGAGAGTATTCCGCAGAGCCAAAAGAAGTCAGGCCCGCCACATCTACTGATTTTCGGCGGGAGCCAGGGTGCGAAGGCGATGAATACAGCGGTGATGGAAGGATTGCCAGAACTGACGACGCAGCTGCCAGACCTCACGGTGACCCATCAGACCGGTGAGTCTGACTATGCCCGAGTGGCCGAGGCCTATAGTCGTGCCGACATCGAGGCGCAAGTCATGCCGTTTCTCTATGACATGCCTGCGGCGTTACGGCAGGCGGATCTCGTGGTGGCGAGAGCCGGTGCCATGACGGTGGCGGAGCTCACGACATGCGGAAAGCCTGCCATCCTCATTCCGCTTCCGTCTGCCATCTACGACCACCAGACGCGGAATGCCAAAGTTATGGAAGCAGCCGGAGCTGCCGTGGTGATCCCGCAATTGTCTCTCACGGGATCCATGCTGGTTCGCACGGTAGCAACCATTCTCAGGGATCCGGAGCGATTGCGGGTGATGGGGGCGGCCAGTCTATCGATGAGACGAATCGATGCAGCTGAGGTGATTGTCCGAGAATGCTACGCACTCATGGGGATTCATCATGATGTCAACCGGTCTGTCGGAGCGGCAGGAGTCTAATGGAATTGGACAACGTGGACAAGAATCACATTCGTATCCACCGGTTGTTGGTGGAGTAAGGCGCGCGCCAATGTTTCGCAAGACGCAACAGATTCACTTAGTCGGAATCGGGGGATCAGGGATGAGCGGCATTGCCGAAGTGCTGTTGACGCTGGGGTACAAAGTGACGGGCTCGGACTTGCAGGCCTCCGATACGACGCGGAGATTGGAAGAGCTTGGCGGACGCATCTTTGTCGGCCATCAGGAATCGAATGTCGGGGAGGCCCAAGTGGTCGTCATCTCCTCTGCCGTATCCGCACGGAACCCCGAGGTTGTGGCGGCCAAGGCGAAGCAGATTCCCGTGATTCCTCGGGCCGAGATGCTTGCGGAGTTAATGCGGCTGAAGTTTGGGGTCGCCATTGCCGGTGCTCACGGAAAGACCACGACGACCTCAATGGTGGCCAACGTGCTGGCGCAGGGGGGGTTAGATCCCACCATGGTGATTGGGGGAAAAGTGAATGCGCTGGGGAGTCATGCCCGCCTTGGTCGAGGCGATCTTCTCGTGGCGGAAGCGGATGAGAGCGACGGGTCGTTTCTCCGACTGTCTCCGACCATCGCGGCGGTCACGAATCTCGACCGAGAACATCTCGATCACTACGGCAGCATGGAGCGCATCAACGAGTGCTTTCTCGAGTTTATCAATAAGGTGCCGTTTTATGGATTGGCCGTGTTGTGTGCGGACGATGATCGGCTCCGGGCACTCTTTCCGAACATCGTGAAGCGCTATCAGACCTACGGGCTCCAAGAGCGTGAAGGTGTCACGCCGGACTTCTTTGCGACAGAGATCAGTTTGAACCAATGGGGCGGCGAGTTTCGTGCGCAGTTCCGTGGGCGCAACTTGGGCCCGTTCCGTCTGGCGGTGCCCGGCCGGCACAATGTGTCCAATGCGCTCGTGGCGATCGCGATCGGGGTCGAATTAGATGTGCCGGTGGACCTCATCAGGAAAGCGTTGGCGGCCTATACGGGGGTGGAGCGTCGGTTTCATCTGCGAGGGGAAGTCAATGGGATCATGGTCGTGGACGATTACGGACATCATCCGACTGAGATCAAGGCCACCTTGGCCGCGGCGAAACAAGGCTGGGGGGACCGGCGGTTGGTAGTGCTGTTCCAGCCGCATCGCTATACCAGGACTCGGGACGTGTTGGAGGATTTTGCGAAGGCATTCGACCAATCAGACGTATTGTTCTTGACGGACATCTATGCGGCAGGCGAGCAGCCGATTCCTGGGGTGTCCGGAGCCAAGTTGGCCGACATTGTTCGTGCGGCCGGCCATCCGTCTGTGACCTTTGTGGAACAAAAAGACACGTTGGTGGATCAGGTACTGCCCCATCTGAAATCGGGTGATCTCGTCATCACATTAGGGGCGGGGGACATTTGGAAGACGGGGCTTGGACTGTTGGCCCGATTGACCCCGATTGCATGATGCCATGAAGCGAGGTAGTCAGCGTGTCAAGACAGCGGCGAGAGTGCATGCGCGATTTACGCAGGCAAACGTGCGGGCTGCGGTGGTAGGTCTCCGGGGATCTGTGTCTTTCCAGGCTCCGTTGCGAGAATACACCTCGTTCAAGATCGGAGGGCCGGCGGATGCCGTGGTTGAACCGGCTGATATTGAGGAGGTCTGTTTGGTGGTCCAGCAGGCGCGCGCCCGCAAGATTCCGTTGTTCGTCCTGGGTGGGACGAATCTGCTCATCCGGGATGGGGGAATCCGCGGCATCGTGGTCAGTCTGGTGCGGTTGCGAGCCATCAAAGAAGAGCCGGGCGCCGTTCTGTATGCCGAAGGAGGAGTTGGGATGCCGACGTTGATTGGGTACGCCATCCGTCACTCCCTCGCAGGATTGGAATGGGCGGCGGGAATTCCCGGGACTGTGGCCGGCTGTGTGGTGATGAACGCCGGTACGAAGCTCGGGGAAATGAAGGATTCGATCAAGGCCGTTCGCATGGTGAACATGAAAGGCCAGGTCGTGGATATGGAGGCAGCCCAGGTGAAATTCGAGTATCGCCGGGCTCTGCTGCCACGCGGCATCGTTGTGGGGGTGTGGGTTCAGCTGAAGCAAGGGGTCCGATCGGAGATTGAGCGAGTGGTCAAGGACTATCTCCACTATCGACGGGACACGCAGCCGCTCGCGATGCCGAGCGCGGGTTGTGTATTCAAGAACCCTCTGAACGATTCTGCCGGCCGATTGATTGAGGCGTCCGGCCTCAAGGGGACACGCGTCGGCGATGCGGAAGTATCGATGAAGCATGCCAACTTCATGGTGAACAGGGGGCATGCGCGCGCGGCGGATGTGATGGCGCTGATTGGGAAGGTCCGTAGCGCGATTCGTCGTCAGGCGGGTGTGCGGTTAGAGCTTGAACTCAAAATCGTAGGAGAGCCGTAGCGGTATGAGCGAACCTCGTTTGACAGAGCGTCCCCTTCTGACTCGTGCTCGCATCGGGGTGCTGATGGGTGGGCAATCGGCCGAGCGGGATGTGTCGCTCCGGACGGGCGCCGCGGTGCATCGGTCGCTGATCCGTCGTGGCTACAATGCCGTGGCCATCGATGTCGGGCCAACGCTCTCTCGGGATTTGCACGACCAGAAGATCGCCCTGGTGTTTCTCGCGTTGCACGGACCAGGTGGGGAAGACGGCGCGATTCAAGGATTCTTGGAAACCCTGGGCATCCCCTATACCGGATCCGGCATCCAGGCCAGTGCGATCGGCATGCATAAAGTTACCACGAAAACGCTCTTGATCTCAGCCCACATTCCTGTGCCGGCCGGGACGGTC
Organism: Nitrospira sp.; assembly: GCA_025363325.1. GTDB lineage: Bacteria > Nitrospirota > Nitrospiria > Nitrospirales > Nitrospiraceae > Palsa-1315. Next base: position 4,999 of record JANYEF010000127.1, read on the forward strand.
GTGAAGCGTGATGGGAAGGCCTCATGCGTGACCGTGATGCGGGCGGCAAAATTGCGCTGGCCCGTCGTAGTGAAGCCTGCGTCGCAAGGGTCCACCATCGGTGTCACCATCGTGCGGAAGCCTGCGCAATGGCGTGACGCCCTAGCCCTGGCCCATCGCTATGACGTAGAGGCGATGGTTGAGGCCTACATTCCAGGGCATGAAGTCACGGTGTCGATTATCGGGAGGCCCAATGTTTCTCCATTGGTGCTCCCTGCCGTGGAAATTGTTGCGCCGGGGGGCTTCTACGATTTTGCGGCGAAGTATGAAAAGGGAAAAACGCAGTATCTCTGTCCTGCACCTTTGACCGCGGCGGTGACCCTGCAGATTCGGACGTTGGCACTGCGCACCTATGAGGTGCTGGGCTGTGAAGGTGCGGCCCGGGTCGATTTCCGAATCACCCCGCGTGGCCGCCCTGTGGTATTGGAGATTAATACGGCGCCGGGCATGACCGAAACGAGTTTACTGCCGATGGCGGCGGCGCAGGCCGAGATTAGCTATGACGAGCTGACTGAACGGATTCTCGAGTCCGGACTCGTTCGCACAGCCCACCTCGACCGTCCGTCAGCGGATGTGAGCATACCATGAAGATGTTGTTGCGAAAGCGAGCGGTGCGTGCAATCGGTCCTCGGCTGAATCAATGGAAGGGCGCGCGTGCCAGTCAGGTCTCGGATCAGTGGCAGCAGGCGCGTCGAGAGAGACTCTTTTCGCGGGGACGATCTGCGCTGCGCGTGGGGCAATGGATCGTCGGTCTTGCGGTGTTGGCTTGGGGGCTGACCATGGTTACGCAAGAGATGGGGCCGGCTCTTCAGGGCTGGCTGGAAATCCGCGAGGTAGAGGTTGAGGGTATTCATCACGTGACGAAGCCGGAAGTGTTGGAGCGGCTCGTCTTGAAGCCCGGCATGGGGATGCATCAAGTCAGTACAGCGTTTCTTGCCGAGCGAGTAGGGACGCATGCTTGGATCAAGGAGGTAACGGTCGAACGCAGGCCGCCGCATCTGCTGCGTATCACCGTATTGGAACGCACGCCGGCTGCCATTATTCGGACAGGCGCGGACTATTGGCTGAGCGATGAGAGCGGATACCTTCTTGCCAAGTTGGGCAAGCAGGATGACCAGACGCTGCCGTTGTTGACCGGGCTGGAGCCTCAGTCCCTTCAGCGCGGCGAGGCACGCGTCCGGAACGCGGTTCAGTCCGGGGTTGTGCTGGCCAAGCGTATCGCCAGCACACTCGACGGGCGGGTTGAAATCGATCTCGCGAATCCCTCGAATGTGGTGGCATCAGCCAATGGAGTGCGATTCCAGTTTGGTGACGATTCTCTGGTCGATCAGTGGGAGCGGTTCCTGAAAGTGAAACCGTCATTCAAAACTGCCTCATTCGAAGGTCGGAAACGCGAGGTGACCGAGATCGATCTGCGTTACGACAACCGTGTCATTGTGCGCGAAAGGGTGTGAGGGCTGTGGCGAAGCGTGATCAGATTCTTGTGGGATTGGACATCGGGACCACGAAGGTCTGCGCCATAGTTTCGGAAATCACCGACGAGGGGATGCTCAACATCATCGGGGTCGGATCCAGCCCGTCGCGAGGGCTCCGCAAAGGCGTCGTGGTCGATATCGAGAGTACGGTGGAATCGATCAAGAAAGCGGTTGAGGAGGCCGAGCTGATGGCGGCGGTCCAGATCAATTCCGTCTATACCGGCATCGCCGGCAGCCATATCTCTGCGGAGAACTGTAAGGGGGTCGTGGCACTCAAGAAGGCAGAAGTGACGCGGGAAGACATCCAGCGTGCGATCGAGAGCGCGCGGACTCTGGCGGTCATCCCCCATGAACGACGGATTCTTCATGTGCTGCCTCGTGAGTTCGTGGTGGACGGGCAGGAGGGGGTTCGGGAGCCGTTGGGTCTGTCCGGAAATCGTCTCGAAGTCAACGTGCATGTGATTACCGGTGCCGTGACCTCAGCGCAGAACATCATCAAGAGTGTGAATCGCGCGGGGCTCGACGTC
>JANYEF010000131.1 GCA_025363325.1 Nitrospira sp.
ATGGTGACGAAGAATTTCGAACTACTCAAAGGCTCGCTGCCCTCGTGACGAGCTATTCCCATCCGCTTACCTTTGAGTTTTGTGCAAGACTTACAAGCTATCATGCGTGTTCGGCTTCCAATTACTCGCCTTCTTTTGCGCAGCTGCGATCTGCTCTCTTGTCATGTCCTTGGCATAATTGTCCCTCAACTTAGCAGCATTCTCGTCTCCTTGTGTCGCCGAAAGATTCAACCACATGTGCGCCAGAACAAAATCCTGCGGAACACCAAGCCCCTCAAAATATAATATTCCTAACTTGGTTTGGCCCAAAGCATCATTTTGCCCAGCCGCCTTTCTATACCACTTTGAGGCTTCGAGAAAATCTTGTATTACAACCTCTCCGTCGTAATACATTCCGCCCAATTGGATTTGAGCAGCTGCATAGCCCTGTTCTGCTGCTTGACGATACCAACGCAAGGCCTCTTTGTGGTCTTGCGGTACTCCCTCAAGAAACAGACCATGGTAAATCATCCCCAACGTGTATTGCGCTTGGATGTACCCCTTCCTAGCAGCATCTTGGAACACTATCAAAGCTGCTTCAGGATTTCTGGCTACGCCCTGCCCTTTTGCGTACATCAATCCAAGATTGAAGGATGCAGCACTATGACCTTGCAGCGCAGCTTGATACATCCAATGCCAAGCCTCTTTGAAATCTTGTGGGACCTCCTCCCCCGCAGCATAAAGCGATCCGACGCTAAATTGAAAATCGACATCGCCTTGTTCGGCTGCAGCCCGAAGCCAACGTAAAGCCTCCCGATAATCCTGTGGCACACCATGTCCCATCGCGTACATCAAACCCAGCTTATATTGGGAGAAAGGATTGCCTCGGTCAGCCCATGGCTTGAGCTTCTGCAAAGCCGTTGCATAATCGCCCCGCTCGTAGGCATCTAGTGCAGCCTCAAACTGAGCCCATCCTTCTGGCTTCTCCATGCATTCCCCACATTAAGTGCAGAGCGTTATCTCCACATTTCTGCGCTACCTGATAGATCGCGCGACCGCCACGATTCCCTCTACGGACTTCATAGACCGTGCCGTCCAAATGCCACCAGCTAACTTCTTCATTCGATCTGACAGGTTTCCCCAACCGCCCTCTCGCTGTGTGTTGTCTAGTTTATCCTCTTGAGAGTCCAGGATATCACCCTTCCAAGCGATTCTGATTCTAGGCACAGCAAAGGGTCCGAACCTAGCTTTTTCGTCCGAGACCGGTGTCGGGGGAATTCCTCCATGAGGATTGATGTCCATGACAATACCGGGAGTCCATCTTCGACCGACAATGGCAGAAGGCATCAGTGCTAACGCACGATTTATCGGTCCTAGCACCGCAAGAAACTCTCCGTAGCCAAACACTACAAACTTATGAGTTGGTATGTATCGAATAAGGACCGCTATGATGCTGTTTAAATCCTCGGGCTTAACCGCTCGCAAGACGTAATTGCCGGTATGGGCAAAGGCATTCCTGAATTCCAGATGTACTTCTCGGAAAAATGACAGACGTTGGTTCCAGTCCATCAAAAGTGTCTTGGTAGATGGCCTGGACGCATTCGCCCGCCCGACGTTTCCGATGTCGAGACCAAAGACAAGATATAGGCTCATTTTTTATTCCTGGGCAACAAGATATAATCCCGCAGGATGCTCAAAAAGGCCGTCCAGCAAGGCCGCAGCGAGTGAAGGCTCGAGGCGTACCCTTGCGGTACGTTGAGGGTCTGAACGATGCGAGAACACCGCTGGCGGACTTTTTCAGCATCCTGCTAAACCGGCTCCGCTCCTTCGTCATCATCATCGGATGAAAGGCCGAGGGCTTCCGGCTGGCGCTTGGCGATCTCCTCGTACACTTCATCGAGCCAACGGCTCGCGCAGCCGAGAATCTCCCTAACCAATGGTTCCGTTTGGCCCGTGCGTTTGATTGTCCATTGGCACACATATTCCACCAGCACATCCCGTTCGAACCGCTCCGACGATTGCATGGCCAAGCCAGTCAT
>JANYEF010000151.1 GCA_025363325.1 Nitrospira sp.
TGTCGGCACAGCGCCTGAACCCGGCCCATTTCTTGCGGAAATCCGAAATAGTGGACGGCAAGCAGCGCTTTCGTCGAGGAGGTAATTTTGGACACGATATCTTCGAAGTCCAACCGACAATTCCGATCCACACGATAGAAATCTACGTTGGCGCCATAGGAGACGATAGGTTCTACTGCCGCCCTGCAGATGTAGGAAGGAACCAACACCCGGTCGCCAGGCGACACTTTCAAGAAGCTAAGACCGTGAAAGATTGCGTTCCGCGCCCAGAATGGAGAGAGCCGTTTTCCCGAATATCCGTTCAGTCCACCCCCCACCGAGGCCGCTCTGGCAGTCAGAAACTGTGTCGACAACCACTGCTTCTTTGGAACTATAAACGAAGACATAACGGACTGAGTCCCTCCTAGTCCGCCTCATGGCTGCACATAGGTACACTCGCGCGGGCCATCGCGGGGAATTCATTGTCATATGAATTCCACCTTGGCACCGTAATCTTTCGAAATCGCGCTTCAACCGGTCCTGGCCAGCCATATGTCAAGCAAGAGACAGGACAATTCCTAGCCCCTCAAGCATGATTACATGCCTGAAACTAGGTGGTAGTCGCTGGAGCCAGACTAGCCGTCAACGTGGAATGTGACTCGCTCGCCATTCGACCTCAGCCGCGAAGGCTCTTTGGCGTTGTCGACTATGCATTTTATACCAGCGAGGTGCACCACCCTTAATCTTCCGAACTGGAGATGGAATCTTGGCAGACTCAATAGCCATCTATATCCCTGGTTAGAACTAACATGATGGGCTGTTTCTTTAGCCTTACTCGAAGCATCCTTTATGATTTCAAAGGTGTCACTTCATTCATGATTACGTATCAAGTAGACAATTGAAAAGCTTCGCCAGTTCTCCCACTCTTGACTCTCTAGAATGGCTCTGAATTTCTTGGTCAGAAGCGACCGGTGCTGTCTTTTGCCGTAACTGACGAAGAAAGTTCTCAAGCCCTAACTCGATGGATGAAACTGAATCTAGCGACGCGAGGGTTCCAACCTTTGCCGCTCTCAACACTCCTGCTGTGTCGCCTTTCTCATCAGTCAGCGCAAAGATCGGGCGTCTGGCACGGAGGTATTCATATAGTTTGGCAGGGATGTTTGGGTTGGATACGGATCCTTGAACCAGCACAAGCCCGTCCGCATGAAGCATTTCCGCAAGCGCATCGATGTAAGAGATAGGCGGTTCGAGAAAAACCATGTCGTCTAGGCCCTTCTCGCGGATCAGTCCCCGATACAGATCATCATGTCCACTTGCTCTTAGCACCACTCTTAGAGAAGACGCGTCGATCTTTCCGGCCAGACGGAGGTTGGCTAGCGCATCAAACAAAAGAGAAGGATTACGATCACCAACCTCTGCATACAACAAGCCACTATGAAGCAACAGGAGGCGCTTGCCTTTTCCATTTGCCTCTGCGGTAAGACGCCCCGCAGCAATAAAGCTTTCCTCGTCGTATCCATTGGGGATTAGAATCCAGCGAGAAGCGGGAACTTCCGGGTAACGCTTCTGATACATGGAAAGGGCGCCAGGAGCAACAAAGACCAGCTTCGTGCAGTTGAGAACGATGACCCGTTCGAGCCATCGTCGAACCTTCCAAGTGACTGGATCCGTTGGATGCTGATCCGAGGAGCCTAACTCCCCCTCTGTCATGGGGTCACGAAAATCGGCGACCCATGGCAATCGAGTGAGCTTGTGGAGTAGAAAGCCAATCAGATGGGCTGTCGCAATTGGATACGTAGACCAGATGACTTTAGGCCGGTACCTCCTTATCAAGAGCAGCCCGCTAGGAATCGCACCGAGAAGCCAGGATACCCACCGATCGGGATAGGCCATCCATGCCAAATAGCGTCCTTGGATGGATAGGTGTTGTGCCGTATCAAATGCCATGGCTCGGGTGACCGGCACAGAGGCGGAGACTTGCTCCAACAGTCGTGGATCCAGTCGGGCATAGGCCCTCGGATGCACGCTTAACACAACAGGGGTCCAGCCATTCTGCGGAAGGTACTTTAGAAGACTCAGAGGTCGTTGCAATCCGCTGCTTCCCTGACAGGGTGGGAAGTGGTAGGCAATCACTAACACATGCCGAGGTTCAGCTGGTTCCAATCGACGTGCCACAGAACACACCTTTAGTTCTCGCCGAGTCCTAGGAAAGATCCGAATATGCACCGCGCGCCCGAATCAATTGAGCCGCGCCTTGGCTGATCAACACTTCCGCGGGCGACGGATGACTGAGAAAATTCACCGGACTGGCGGTTAGGCCATACGCACCTGATTGAAACACTCCGATGAGATCACCGATCTCCGGCTGAGGCAGCTCCACGCTTCTCCCGAGCGTGTCGAGAGGAGTGCAGAGCGGACCGACGACATCGACCGTCGCGGTGGCCGCCGTCTGCATTCTATTGAGCAGCGCAATCGGATAATTCCTCTTGATCGTCTGTCCAAGATTTCCGGAGGCTGCCAAATGGCAGTTCATACCTCCGTCGAGGACAACGAAGGTCTTACCTCGTGAAATCTTTACGTCGTTTACGCGCGCCACAAAAACCCCGGCCTCTCCCACTAAAAATCTACCCGGTTCCAGCATGAATCGAGTTTCTGTGAGATACGGATCGGGCCGGATGGTATCCATGAGTTCTAGAAGACCCTGCCGTAGGTCATCGAGACTCAACTCCCGCTCGTTATTGAAATAGGGAATCCCGAGCCCTCCTCCGAAATCGACTGTCTCCAAAGGCCGATGAACTCGTTCTGCAATCGATCTGGCGAGAGCAATCCCCTTATGGTACTGATTCAATAAAATGGCATGATCCAGAATCTGCGTCCCGGTAAAGAGATGAATTCCAGTGAACGTCAGAGCCGGGGAAGACAGGATTCGATCAATCACTGCATCGGACATCTCTTCATCCACTCCAAAGGGAGCAGCTCGCCCGCCCATTCGCATCGCTCCACCCTGCACCTCGCCGGTTGGATTGATTCGAAGCGCAACTTTGGCCCGAATACCTAACCGCGAGCTGATCCGAATGATGCGTTCGACCTCGACGGCAGATTCGACATGGATTTCTCCAATGCCTTTGGCCAACACCAACTCTAGTTCCGATTCGGTTTTTCCAGGACCAGCGAAAATAATTCGATGCGCAGGACAGCCCGCCGCAAGCGCCTGTTGATACTCTCCTGCCGACGCGATCTCGAGGCCGCAGTCTCGCGCCAGAAAGTATCTCAGCACCGCCTTGTTGGGGTTCGCCTTGACCGAGTAGCTGATTTCGAATCTAGGAGGCAGCGTGGCCCGCAACTGTTGCAGCTTCCTATCCATAACCTCGGCATCATAGACGAACAGTGGCGTTCCGAACTGAGCCGCGACGGAAGAAATCGACAGCCCTCCGATGAGCAATTCCCCGTCGGCTGTGCCGAAATTTCGCGAGATCAGATCATCCATAGTGGTCATTTGAGCAACCCTTCTCGACGGCGCAAGGCAGGATAGTCCACCTTTCCGCTCGACGTCTTAGGAAGGTCCGTCAGGATTTCTACTGTTTTCGCCAGCATATGTCGAGGCAGTTTTTCTCCACAGTAGGCAATCAACTCATCCGGCTTGAGCGTTTCTCCCTCTCTCAACACAGCAAATGCCTTGATGGTTTGGCCCAGCACTTCGTCCGGCACGCCGATTACAGCCACACCCTTCAGCTT
>JANYEF010000197.1 GCA_025363325.1 Nitrospira sp.
GCTCGCCTTACGGGCGCCGAGGCGCCCGCTTCTCCCATGGGGCCCATGTCTTTCATGGGCATCGTGCCCTCCATCGACATCCCTTTCATGTCCATCTGCTTCATGTCGCCCATCACTCTGGGAGCGGTAAAGAAACCGACGGCAACTCCGGCGATCACACCGATAGCCACCGCGCCAATCACGAATCTTTTTCTGTATGTCTGCTGGTTCATCGATGTTCCTCCTTCTATTCTGCGTTAGCTCTGCTGATTGAAATCGATCCCGATGACCTGCTCAAGCTCAGCTAATCGATACTGGCGTTCCACGAGAGCCTTGAAATACTCAAGCTGAAATCCTCGCCAGGCCCGCTGCGCATCAATGAGATCCAAGAAACCAGCCGTTCCCGCACGATACCCAATGCGCGCCGCCTCCAAGCTCTGCACGCCCTGTGGCAAGATGGTGGTGCGATACAACGTGGCCACCTGGTCAGTCGCCTTGAGCTTGGCCAGGAGGTCGTTGATCTGAAACCGAGTCAGGTTTTCTAAGGTATGTTGCTCCGCCCGCGCGACCGCGACCGCCGCCGCGGCCTCCTGCACGCCCGCGTCGTACTTCGGCTTGGTCCAGAACGCGAAGGGGATGCTCATCGCCACGTAGGCGCCAAATCCGTCGTTGGTCTGAAAGTTCTGGAAGCGCCGAAACGCCACATTAAAGTCCGGGTAGTACTGACGCTGGGCCAGCGCGCGGGACTGCTCGTTCCGCTGCACTGCCAGCTCGGCGGCTTTGAGCTCCGGCCTGTCGTTCAGCGCGAGACGGTGCAGGTCGTCGATGGGCTTCTCTAGTGGCAGTTGAGAGGGTTCTTGCGCAATGCCCAAGGGCGATGCGGTATCCCGATCAAGCAGCGTATTCAGCATCGCTTCGGCAGTCTCGCGACGCTGTTCCAGGACGGGAAGATATTGGAACAGCAGGGACAGCTCGACGTGGGCCTTGAGGACATCGGCCTGGCTTCCCTTGCCCGCACGGAACTTCGCGTTCGCAATCTCGACAAACTGTCTGAGCAGCTCCACCTGTTCATGATGAATCTGGACCGCCTTCTGCGCGAGAAACAGATCGTAGTAGGCCTGCTTCAGGCGGGCAACCAGTTCCCGCTCCTTCGCACGGACCGCCTGCTCGGTCATCTCTGCCGAACGACTCGCCACGTCGCCTTTGAGCGCGAGTTTGCCGGGGAATGGGAGATTCTGCGAGAGACCGAAGATAGTGTTCTGCGTCTGCGTGACGTTGAAGGTCTGGGGGACATTAAACAAGTCAACGGACAGAATTGGGTCATCCAATGACCGCGCCGGCGTAATCCGATTTGTGGCGGCTTCCCATTGCTTGCGCGCCGCCACCAGCTCGGGATTCCTGGCCAGGACCTCGTGGATCAATTCCGGCAACACCAGCTTATTGCGCAATACAGAATCGGTATCCTGTGCCCGCAACAGCCCGCTGCTGAAGAACATCACTAGCACTGACGCAACCATCACACACTGACGTTGTCTATTCCCACTCATAGCAATGACCTCCCAGAGTTCCCACGCGTTCGAAGCTCGGTCTGCGTTCTGGTCCTACGCGCCAGAAACACATAGACAATGAACTGGTCAGCTTAGACCAGCATCGAACGACAGAAGTGATGACAGCGGAGCGATGACGGGGTGCGGAATGGGAAGATCAGATGCGAAGCACGGAAATCTTGAGCAGGAGATCCTGGGGAGGAGCGACTGTGGGATGATCGGACAAGCGGCTGCTGGGTGAGGTGAGGATGACAAGAAGTGCTAACGAGGCAGTGTCTTCAGAACAGATCGTCTGACTGTCACTGTTGAGGTGGAGCTTATCGGCAGACTGCACACCGAGCGTCTTAAACGCATCGCAGAACTGAAAGACCGGTTGTTCATCTGGAGTCGAACAGCCATTGCCCATTGGAGCGGTCGTGACGCCATTCACCGGCAGGAGGCAGGCATAGGCATTGAAGCTCAAGGCGAAAAAGAGCACGACGAGTGTGCAGGCTAGAACCGAACAGGAACGATGGGAATGTCCTCGCATCACGTCAGTCTATCCCTCTCCATCCCAGCCGTCAACCGTGTGCCGCATACACTCTTGACTCCACCACATCAAACGGAACGGATCCAAACAGATACTCGCCCAGCCACTCATACCGACTAGCCTGAACTTTGGTAACTACTCAGGGGTTCAGGCTGAAGGCTGAAGACTAAACGCCTTCAGTCTATCTACCTGAGTAGTTACG
>JANYEF010000216.1 GCA_025363325.1 Nitrospira sp.
ATCGAAACGCAGATGAACCGTTGCGTGCAATGTTTACGGTGCGTCCGCTACTGCGACGAGGTTATGGACGTCAAAGCCCTCGCTCCGGTCGGACGAGGCACGATGACCGAGATTAAGCACTTCGGCGCCCATCCCTTGGACTGCGAATTCTGCGGCGGCTGCGTGCAGATTTGCCCGGTCGGCGCCATCACCAGCCGGCTCTCGATGTACGAATACCGTCCCTGGATGCTCAAACGCGCCGACACGGTCTGCACCTTTTGTGGCGATGGCTGCCAGATCACGGTCCAAACCAAGGACCAGGAGTTGATCGAGGTGAACAGCGCCCAGGGCGCCGGACGGAACAACGGCGACCTGTGTGCGCGCGGGTTTTTTGGATTTCACGCGACGAGCCATCCCAGCCGAGTGACCCATCCGTTGATCAGACGGAACGGCGCGCTGGTCGAAGCCACGTGGGAGGAGGCGTTGGAGTTTGTGGCCGAACAGACCAACCGGCTCAAGTTAGCGCATGGCCCACAGGTCTTCGGCGGGCTGATTTCAGGCCGCTGTACCAACGAAGAACTCTATCTGTTCCAGAAGTTTATGCGCCTTACGATCGGGACCAACAACCTCGATAGCAGCGCGCGGTACGGCCATGTCAACGGGGTGCAGGCCATGCAGAGAGTGCAAGGCACACATCGCTGGACCGTGACGTTTGAAGACATCACACAGGCGGACGTGCTCCTCCTGGTCGGCACCAACATCACCGAGGCCAATCCAATTACCGGACTTAAGATTAAAGAAGCCGTCAAGAAACACGACGCGGCATTGTTGACGATTGAGGCGATCCAGCCTGCGATCGGCACGATCAGCAACATTACCAACCTGTCGCAGCAACATTTCTGTGTGGCGCCGTCCCAGTTCGGCGCAGCCGTCCTGGGCCTGTTGAAGGCGGTGGTTGAGGAAAATCATATCGACCGTACCATCCGAGAACGGGCGTCAGGCTACGTCGCGGCCGTCTCTCAAGCGGTCCAGCAACTGGCCTGGGACGACCTAGCCCTGAGCACGGGGGTATCGCGCGAATCGTTCACGCAGATGGCCGCTTCCGTGGCCGGAGGACGCCGTGTTGTGATACTCGCCGGCCAGATTCTATTACGCAGCCAAGGCGGCTATGGCATCTGTCTCAATCTCCTCGATCTGCTTCTCTTGTCCGGAAAGTTGACCGCACCGGGATGCGGATTTGCTCCCTTGGCTGAAGAGAATAACGATCAAGGGACGGTTGAAATGGGAGCGGTCTCGGAACTGCTGCCGGGCGCACTCGACCTCACCGATCAGGACGCGCGTGCGCAGATGGCTGATGCCTGGAAGGAGGAACTCCCTCTGGCAGCAGGGGCCACACTCATCGAGATGATCGACCGTGCGCAAGCCGGGATCATCAAGGGCCTCTTCGTCATCGGAGAAAATCCTGTCGGGAGCCTTCCGCCCCAGACCGGAGTCAAAGAGGCATTGGGCAAACTCGAACTCCTTGTGTGTCAGGAACTGTTTCTCACGGAAACGACCACGCTTGCCCATGTGGTGCTCCCGGCAGCCTCCGCCATGGAAAAAGCTGGGACCTTCACCAATACCGAGGGCCATGTCCAGGTCGTTCGGCCCGCGATCGATCCGGTGGGGGACAGCCGCCCAGACTGGGAAATTCTGTCGGCCATCTCGGTCTTCCTCGGCGGGCCGTTGGAATACGGCGAGGCCAAGGAAATCCTTAAAGAGATCCGGGCGGTGATTCCTGGGTACGGATCGCTCGGCCCAACGCCGATCCCTCCCGCAGTGAATACTGCTGCCGTCGACCGATACGTGAACGAGGGATATCGCCACGACCTTGTGACTCGGTATACTCTGCCCGCGCGAGCCGTGCGTCCGGAGGGAACAGTCCAGCTTGGGCTGGTTCAGAGCCTGTTCCATTCAGGGAAGCTGTCGACCCATTCGAAGGGACTGCTGCAGATCGAACCGAGTGGGTTTTTGCAGATGAATCCCTTGGATGCCGCCCGATTCGCCCTCGGCGCGGGGGATCGAGTGCGCCTCTCGAACAGCCGGGGTGAGTTCACGACCACGGTGAAAGTGTTTGATCGCGTGCCCGAGGGATTGGCCTGGCTCCCCGATCACTTCGCGCAGGACGCCCTGCGACTCTTTGACTGTGTCATCGATCCGGACACGAAAGCCCCATCCTGTCGGACGGCATCCGTGTCGGTGATGAAAACAACGTGAGCGGACGAGAACCCATGGTTTTTTCACTTGTCATCCGGGAGTGCTGTCGTGACTGAACTAAGCTTGCGACTTGCGGTTACGTTCGCCCAGATAGCGGCGGAGATGCTCATCGTGATTATCACGATCGCAACCATGACCTATTTCGAGCGGAAGGTGCTCGGCTGGATGCAGGATCGCATGGGCCCGATGGAAGTCGGTCCCTATGGAGTTCTCCAACCGGTCGCCGACGGCATCAAATTATTCTTCAAAGAGGACATCATACCGGCCGGCGCGAACAAAGCCATGTTCGCCCTGGCACCGATCCTGACCGTGGTCACCGCCCTGATCGGATTCGCCGTCATCCCCTTCGGCCCGAACGTGACTTGGGAGGTCTTTGGGATCACGGTCAAACCGTTCGTCGTCAGCGATATCAACATCGGGGTCTTGTACATTCTGGCATTTGCCTCGCTCGGCACCTACGGCATTATCCTGGGAGGCTGGTCATCCAACAGCAAGTACTCACTGCTAGGAGGCTTGCGTGCCGCAGCCCAGGTCATCAGCTACGAGTTGAACGTCGGGCTGGCCATCGTCGGCGTGCTGCTGTTGGCAGGGACTCTGAGTCTCGTGGAGATCACGGAAGCCCAGACGGGCGGGTTTTGGCATTGGTTCATCTGGGGAGCACGCCCCGACGGATTCTTTCCAATCCATACCCAAATTTTCGCCTTTGTCGTCTTCATCATATCTGCCATGGCCGAGACCAATCGTATCCCGTTCGATCTGCCGGAGGCAGAAAGCGAACTCGTGGCTGGATTTATGACGGAATATAGCGGCATGCGGTTCGCCTTCTTCGTCAGTGCGGAATATGCCAATATGACCCTCGTATCCTGCGTCGCCGCCTCGCTATTCTTGGGCGGCTGGAACGCCCCCTACCCTGGCACGATCTTGGAGTTAGTCGGCCTTGAACAGCTGGCCTGGGTGGAGCACATCGCCTGGTTTGCGGCTAAAGTCTATTTTTTCCTCTTCGTATTCGTCTGGATACGTGCCACGTTGCCCCGGCTGCGCTACGATCAATTGATGCGGTTCGGCTGGAAGGTCATGTTGCCGATCGCGTTGGCCAACATCGTCATCACGGCTATCACCGTGTATTTCTTTCCGAGGGGCTGAAACAGTTTATTTGGTTTGTCTGGTTTCTTTTGTTTCTTTGGTTGGCAGGGATCGAAATTGATGACGGGCGCGCACGCATCGAATCCAACTAGACAAACCAGAACAACTAGATCAACCAGACAGACAAAACAGACCAGATCAACATGACTTTCAAGACTTGGATCAAGACCATCACCTTCTACGAAATCCTCGTCGGGATGAAGGCGACAATGTCGCACTTGTTGCACCACCGGTCGATCACCATGCAGTACCCGCACGAAAAGCGGACGCTGCCGGACAACTATCGCGGGATGCTGGCCTTATTGCGGTACGACGACGGGACGGAAAAATGTGTCGGCTGCGATCTGTGCGAAGCCGCCTGCCC
>JANYEF010000223.1 GCA_025363325.1 Nitrospira sp.
CGAGATAATGTATAGCCTTCAGCCTGAACACCTGAGTAGCTACTCGTACACAATGAATCCAAACCTTATTTCGAGGCGTCTGCTGCTGAAGCGCACGGCGGCGCTGGGGCTGTTGGCAGTGGTGGAACGACTCGTACCCGCTTATGCCTTGACGAGCGCCACCAATGCCGGTTCTCAGATGCCGCTGAGCGGAGAGATCATCGATCTGACGATCAGCGAGCAGTTGTTCCGTCTTGGCGGCCGAACCGCGCCTGCCATCACGATCAATGGGACGATTCCGGGTCCCGTGATTCGATTGAAAGAAGGTCAACAGGCGACGCTGCGCGTCACGAACCGCCTGGAAGAAAGTACGTCGATTCACTGGCACGGATTGCTCCTCCCCCCAAACATGGACGGCGTGCCCGGCGTCAGCTTTGCCGGCATAGAGCCGGGCGCCACCTTTACCTACACCTACCCGGTTCGGCAGAGCGGCACGTACTGGTACCACAGCCATTCGGGCTTGCAGGAGCAATCGGGCGTCTACGGGCCGCTGATCATCGACCCCATTAAGCCGGAACCGTTTCGCTACGAGCGTGACTATGTGGTCATGCTTTCGGATTGGAGTTTTGACTCACCCGAAACCCTGCTCTCCAATCTCAAGAAACAAGGGAGCTATTACAACTATCAGAAGCGCGTGGCGGGTGAGTTCTTCACCGACTTGAGGCGCATGGGCTTCTGGCCGGCGATACAGAACTACTTGATGTGGGACCAAATGCGGATGGACCCCACCGACTTCGCGGATGTCACTGGCTACACGTACACCTATCTGATGAACGGCTTGTCACCCGCCGGCAACTGGACGGGGCTGTTTCGTCCCGGCGAGCGGGTGCGCCTGCGTTTCATCGACGCGGCTGCCATGACCTTCTACGACGTGCGCATTCCTGGTCTTAAAATGACGGTGGTGCAGGTCGATGGGCAGAACGTCCAACCTGTCGTGGTGGATGAGTTTCGCATGGGACCGGCGGAGACCTACGATGTGATCGTCGAACCTGTCGAGGACCGCGCCTACACCATCTTCGCCGAGACCATGGATCGCAGCGGCTACGCGCGCGGCACCCTCGCGACGCGAGCAGGCATGAGTGCGGAAATCCCTGCGCGTCGGTCGAGACCGCTCCGCACGATGGAGGACATGGGCATGAGCATGGAAGGTATGGAGATGGAGGGCATGGACATGCCGGGGATGAAGAAGCCCCACGGCGGCGGCATGACAATGCCCGGCATGGAGCCCTCCGACGACATCCAGAAGATGAAACCTTCTGATGATCATTCCAGCATGGAGCACATGCAGCATGGTTCGGGAATGCCGCCTATGCAAGGCATGCCTGATATGCCTGCCATGGATGCGGGCGATCACCGTCGTTCGACGATTCCCGGCGCCGAGCCGGTGAAGCATGGCCCCGACGATCATGGCCCCGGCAATCAAACGGTGGCCGAGTATTCGCAGAACCGTATGGGGGAACCAGGGAGAGGACTGGAAGACAGCGACCGGCGAGTGCTGCTCTACACTGACTTGAAAAGTCTTGTGCCCTACCCTGACCAGCGGGAGCCAGAGCGCGAGATTGAACTCCATCTCACGGGCCAGATGACCCGGTACATGTGGTCCTTCGACGGCAAGACGTATTCGGAAGCCCGCGAGCCGATTCGCTTCCGCTACGGCGAGCGGGTGCGCTTGACCTTTGTGAACGACACGATGATGGAGCATCCGCTCCATCTGCACGGCATGTGGATGCATCTGGAAAATGGCGCTGGTGCGTATCTTCCGCGGAAGCATACGGTTGTGGTCAAGCCGGCGGAGCGGTTGTCTGTCGCCGTCACCGCGGACGCGCCGGGGCGCTGGGCATTTCACTGCCATCTGCTCCTCCACATGGAGGCGGGGATGTTCCGGGTCGTCGAAGTGTCGGAACCATGAACGGAACAGGCTCTCCTGCCAGATTCTCCGCAAGCCTCCTTGCAGCCGCTTTGGGCTTCCTGTTGGGCGACGGCATCGCCGGTACGGTCATCGCTGCGCAACCTTCGATCGAGTCCCCCATGACTCCAATCACGTCAACGATGACTGATACGATCCCAAACGGAAAGGCCCCAACCGGCTCTACCGCTTCCAAGGTCTCTGTGACCGTTGGTCCTTCCGCCATGCAGGAAGGCAGGCTATCCAAGTTTCCCTCGCCAGGCGACTGGCCTGCCCCCGTCAACGATCAGGAGCACCGTCTATTTACTCTCGTCGACGTCCTCGAATACCGTCCGAGCACAGGTGGGAGTCAAGGGCATGACGACTACCGGTGGGACGTCGAGGGCTGGTACGGCGGGGACTACAACCGAATCTGGTTCAAAAGCGAAGGACAGAAGGACACCGCGTTCAAAGCAGACTATGACGTGGACTTCCAACTGCTGTATGGCCGGTTCATCCAGAAACATTACGACTTTCAGATCGGCCCACGCGTCGAGACCCAAACATTCCGCGGACGCAACGTGACCCGTGGACTCGGCGTGATTGGGATCGAGGGACTCGTGCCGTACAACTACGAATTCGAATCGGCTCTGTTCATCGATCAGAACGGCGCGGTGTCCGCGCGTCTCTCGTTGACCAAGGACCTGTTGCTGTCGCAACGACTGATCCTCCAGACCCGCTTCGAGACCAACGCTGCCATACAACGAGTCGAGGAATTCACGACCGGCTCGGGTCTCAACAACCTGGAATTCGGGGTACGGCTGCGCTATGAAATCCGGCGCGAGGTGGCTCCCTATGTCGGCTTCTCCCTCGACCGGAGCTTTGGCGAGACGGCGACCCTCGTGCGCCAAGAGGGAGGAAACCCGAGTCAGATTCGATTCGTCGTGGGCGTGCGGGCGTGGTTCTGAATAGGAACCTTCTAGCGCACTGTTGTGCCTAATTCTGTGCAAGTGATTTATTCTTCTGATGTACGTCGGGTTGAGATGAATCGGGGAATCTCTGATGAGTGATGCTTCAAAATTCGTAACTACTCAGGTAGATAGACTGAAGGCTTTCAGCCTTCGGCCTTCAGCCTTCGGCCTTCAGCCTTCAGCCTTCAGCCTTCAGCCTGAACCCCTGAGTAGTTACCAAAGTTCAGGCTAGTCGGTA
>JANYEF010000228.1 GCA_025363325.1 Nitrospira sp.
ATCTTGTTTCATAAGCGAGCGAACGAGTTCCGAGTCGTACTCATTCATCTGGCAGCCAAATGTTTCAAGATGCACGTGAGTCGGTGTGGATTTGGCCTTCATAGAACCGGCACCCTTCGTATGGGCTGACCCATCGCCCAACCGTCCGATGCTCTTGTAATGCGCCCCTCTTTCAGGGGATTGGCGAGGTCGATGTTTGAGGGGATGCCCACTTTCAGAAATTTTGCTGTAGCCCCCAACCTGAAGCCGTCCATTTCCCGTGACGCGGAGAGGACGGACACGGTGGATCCGATGTACCACTCCGTATCCTCTGTCACGGAACAGGTGTTTACGATGAGCAAGTCTATCGGCCCACCGAACTCGACGACGCGGCAGCCATCACGCTGTACGCGAGCTGCGAGCACCGCTATCTCTGCTTGGTTCAGTCGGCAGCTGAGTGTATGGAGCGATGTACGTTTCATGATAATCGGGCTATTATAGGAAGATGCTTGCGATGGGAGCAAGCGCTGCAGCGAGTTCTTCACGTTGTTCGTTCTCCTCGGTTGAAGGCCTTAGAAAGCCATGGTAGAATCTGCCAACCGTGCCTGCCCCATTACCGTAAGGCTGTTGTGACACCTTCGCAGTTGGCGGCTTCCATCTTCACGGTATCTCTTCTTCTCCTCTTTCCTGGGTCCGGAGGGTGGACGAAGGAGATTCTTCCTCTCGAACCTGACCTCGCAACAAGAATTGACGAGCACTATGATCACGAGGCTCGGCTCTTCTTGATCTTGTACTCACTCAATGGCAATGGCAAAGTCGATTATGTCACCGGTCGTCTCGTTCAGGAATATTCCAGGAGCAATTATGGCAATCCTGTCTACCAGACGGAGGCCTATCCCTTGTTCTACTGGTGGAATCACACCATGTACAACGATCCGGAACAGGATGGCGTGAATGGCAATGAGCGGGTCTATCAAGAGAACATGGAATTCGATATTTCCCGCTATAAGCCCTGTAGCTTCAATGGGCAGCCCTGCTGAGTTTTGTTGTGTTGCTGTGCGAGGTGCCCCTCCAGCGCCTGATCGGCCTGCGCCCCCTCCTATCAATCGATTTCGAGAATGTCCTGAGCCTCTCCTCCGTTCCGATGCTATGCTATTTCTTCATGCGTACTGACATGGCTCAATGAAACCAACATCGTTTATTCAGATCCTTGCGAACCGGCGTATCGGGATCATGTTGCCTTTGGGCTTTGCCTCGGGGTTGCCATTGGCCCTCACAGCTGGGACGCTCCAGGCCTGGCTGACGGTTGGCGGGCTCGACCTGAAGACCATCGGCATCTTTACGCTCGTCGGTCTCCCGTACACACTGAAATTCTTGTGGGCCCCATTGATGGACCGCCTGGTCCCACCCTGGCTGGGACGCCGGCGCGGATGGATGCTGGTGATGCAGCTCAGTGTCGCTCTCGGTTTGGTGGCTATGGCGGTGACTGGCCCAGGCCAGCGTCCGGAGATACTCGGGGTCCTGGCTCTCGTGGTGGCCTTTCTCTCCGCCTCACTCGACATCGTCTTCGACGCTTATCGGACCGATCTGCTCTTGCGTCCCGAACGGGGATTCGGTGCTGCTGTGTGGGTGAATGGTTATCGATGTGCGCTATTGTTTGCGAGCGCCGGGGCCCTTTTGTTGGCCGATCGTATCGGTTGGCAAAATACCTACTTGCTGCTTGCCGCGTTCATGGCGGCAGGAGTTGTCACGATCCTTGTCAGTCCGGAACCGTCGGAGCCAAGTGCGACACCGGCAAGTCTGGCCGAAGCGGTTGGAGGACCGCTAAAAGAATTCTTCACGCGCCCAGGGGTAGTCGGGCTTCTCGCCCTCATCGTCTTCTATAAACTTGGAGATGCCGTCGCGGCCTCGCTTCAAACGGCGTTCCTCATTGGAGGGATGGGTTTCTCTGTCAGCGAGGTCGGGTACGTAAAGGGTCTTGGGATTGGAGCCACACTTATCGGTGCATTGGCCGGAGGTATCGCAATGGCCAAGCTTGGGATGGTTCGGTCGTTACTGCTCTTTGGCCTCTTCCAGGCGGTCTCAAACCTGGGATTCATGTGGCTTGCTTGGATGGGCAAGAGTTACGTGGCGCTCACGGCGTCGATTCTCGTCGAGAATGTAACCGGTGGCATGGGCACCGTCGCGTTTGTCGCACTGATTATGTCGCTGTGCGATCATCGGTATACTGCAACCCAGTTCGCGTTGCTTTCTTCCCTGGAAGCGCTTGGGCGAGTATTTTCAGGACGCCCGTCAGCCGAGTTGGTCGAAATGGTCGGCTGGGCACAATTTTTCTTCTGGTCGTTTCTGGTCGCGCTACCAGGCATCTGGTTGGTGTGGGTTCTCCGAACGCAGTTGTATCGAGAGGCTGGCCGCGATGCGCAAGCCATAGCCGGCTCAGCCGATCTTTGACGGCCGTATGCGTCGCTGGAGAAATAAGACGAACAGCATTAATGTTGGAAGGGGCGCCAGGATGAAAGGGACAAGCCAAACCCAGAAATTCTTCCCGCGCATGCGGGCTTGATCGATCATCCAGACAAAAACCCAGACGATCAAGCCGAGATAGTTGAGGGTCATCCAGCCGGTTGTATATATCGTGAGGTCACTCGTGTTGTCCGGCGCTTTATTGAGTAATAAGATCCCCAACATGAGCACAAAAAGCCCTAACAAGGCTCCGGTAAGGCGTTTGCTCCAGACAAACATGATGATCCTCCAAATACAAGCAATGGGAGCAGCATGGTTGCCGCCACAAACCTAACGGGCGTAGGCTAGTCACCCGTCTGCTGTTTGTCAAAGGGGAGTTGTGCGACTCCTCTTCCATTGGGCTTGGTCCGGCATCGGTTCAGCAGCAATCAATCTAAGGGTCTGTATGAGCATCCTGCGTATGAGCCTGGTTGTGACCGTATTGGCCGTGAGTGTCGCGCTGGCCCTGACGAATCCCACAACGGATCAATATTTGGCCTTTGTGCAAGCCCAACTTGCCAAAGCCATGGATCGAATGGATCAGTCCACACCCGAACGGGAAGGAGCGGTGGTCAGAAATATCTTTCACAGACATAGTCAGGAGTTACTCAATAGCATGGTGCGTCCTCACACCATGCGTCAAAATTGGGGAGTCCTCAGCCGGTTTGAAACAACGGTGCTGGGTACTCGGGTCGTGGTCATTGGCATCGGCAACCAGTTCATTCCCGTCGAGGGAGTGGATGAAGCCATTTTGACCCTCGGCCGCCGTGTATTTTAGTTTTTTTGTCCGTGCGTATCTCTTGGATGTCAAAATGAGGTCTATCTTCGATCAAAATACTGTGGATAAGTCGGTCTAGATTCCCGAGAGATGGCGTTGCACAATCATTTGCAGTTATTCACAGGCTTTCCTCCGTTTCCCCAGCCAAACCACTACATTTGGTATTGACAATTCATCCAGATCGCTATATGTAGATGCTCCTTCGATGGAGCAATTGTCGAGACATCAAAATTATGGCGCTTAAGGCACATCGTCATATTGATATTCAAACCTGATTGTTCCTATTTGGGATCGAGAACGGTCCCACACTAACTACGCGGACTGGGGGAGGGGAAATCGTGAGAATAGAACGCCGATTTACACGACGCGGGCAAAGTCCCTATGAAGGCCTGCCGTTCGTGAAACGTTCGTCGGAAATTCGTAATCCCGATGGATCGACCGTGTTTAAGTTGGAAAACATCGACATTCCCGAGCCCTGGTCTCAGCTCGCGACCGATATTCTTGCCCAGAAATATTTCCGGAGAGCCGGAGTGCCGCAGCGAGATGAGCAGGGGAATCCGATTGTCGGACCTGACGGCAAGCCGCAGTTGGGAGGAGAGCGTGACTCCCGACAAGTGTTTGAACGGCTCGCCGGTTGTTGGACCGCTTGGGGAAAAAACTTCGGCTATTTTAAGACTCCGGAAGATAGCGATGCCTTTCATGATGAGCTCTGTTATATGCTTGCACATCAGATGGCCGCGCCGAATTCTCCCCAGTGGTTTAACACGGGGCTTCATCATGCTTATGGACTCTCAGGGCCTGCGCAAGGGCATTACTACGTCGATCCCAAGACCCGTGAAGTCGTCAAAGCCACCAACGCATTTGAGCATCCGCAACCGCATGCTTGTTTCATTCAATCCATTGAAGACGACTTGGTGAACGAAGGCGGCATCATGGATCTCTGGGTGCGAGAGGCCCGTCTGTTCAAGTACGGATCAGGGACCGGGACCAATTTTTCCAAGCTTCGCGGCGATGCCGAACCGTTGTCCGGCGGCGGCCGCTCGTCCGGATTAATGTCCTTCCTGCGCATCGGCGATCGCGCGGCAGGCGCCATTAAGTCCGGCGGGACGACCAGACGTGCTGCCAAAATGGTCTGCCTCGATTTAGATCATCCCGAC
>JANYEF010000294.1 GCA_025363325.1 Nitrospira sp.
TATTCTCGCGCTCGCGGTAGGGGGAGAGTATCAGAATGCCGGCGCTGGTTCATTGGCAAATAAAAGCCCTTTCGGGAGTGTGGTCACCGATCTCCTGTTTGAAAAAGTCCTTCCGAACAACAACGGCGTGGTCACGGTCAACGCTGAGTTCAAGCGGTATTGGGCACAGGACGTCGCTGCATTTGCTCAAGCAGACTGCTTCTGCATGTTTGGCGGGACGTCATGGACCGGGTACGCCTTGTATCTATTTCCGCAGGAGGTTGGGATCGGGAGATTTCAGCCCTATGGGAGATATACCGGTCTCAACAGTCAGTTCGGCGGCGCACGCAATGAATATGAACTCGGCGTGAACTATGTCATTGCCGGTCACAATGCGCGCATCTCAACGTACTGGCGGACCGGCAATATCGGCGGCACCAGCGCGTTCAACGGGCAGAACTTGAACTACGCCCCCGGGTCGACAGGTCAGCACATCGATTCGTTCCATGTGGCCTTACAGTTGCAGTATTAAGACATTAAGACGGTGTGTTTGAAAGCTTTATTAGTAGAGCCATCTGTATGACGACGACATGCGTGAGTGCCGTGGCATAGCGAGGTGGTTCGGATACGTTCTCTAGTGATGGTTTCGTCCTGTCGATCTGACACAACATCTACGTGTAAGTGAAAGGAGTCTGACCATGGCAACGAACAAACCCAATGAGGTAAGCCCGGCTGATCCGGGCACGGTTGCTCCGAGCGAGGCCGG
The DNA here is from genome assembly GCA_025363325.1 of Nitrospira sp. Classification (GTDB taxonomy): domain Bacteria; phylum Nitrospirota; class Nitrospiria; order Nitrospirales; family Nitrospiraceae; genus Palsa-1315. Next base: position 746 of record JANYEF010000294.1, read on the forward strand.
CCCTTCGCGGCGTGATCTGTTGGTTCAAGGAACCAAGGTAGCGGCCGGCATAGGGGTTGCCGCTCTGCTTGGCAACTTGGGCAACTGGGCCCTCTCATACGCAGCGGGCAAGGAACCGATCAAGATCGGCATCTTGCATTCTCTCAGCGGCACCATGGCCATCAGCGAAGTGTCGTTGCGGGATACCGTGATGATGGCAGTGGAAGAAATCAACGCCAAGGGCGGGGTGATGGGGCGAATGATCGAGGCGGTGATCGTCGATCCTGCCTCGAATTGGGACCTCTTTGCCGAAAAAGCCAAGCAGCTTCTGCTGCAAGATAAGGTGGCCGTGACGTTTGGTTGTTGGACCTCGGTCAGCCGCAAGTCGGTGTTGCCGGTCTTCGAGAAGAATAACGGCTTACTGTTCTATCCCGTGCAGTACGAGGGCGAAGAATGTTCGCGCAACGTGTTCTACACCGGAGCGGCGCCGAACCAACAGGCCGTGCCGGCGGTGGATTATCTGATGAGCAAAGAGGGGGGCGGATACACGAAGTTCTATCTGCTCGGCACCGATTACGTGTATCCCCGCACCACCAACAAGATCCTGAGGGCGATGCTGCTGGCGAAGAAGGTGCCGGCGGACAAGATCATGGAAGAATACACGCCGTTCCACCATCAGGACTACCAAACCATCGTCGGCAAACTGAAGAAATTCTCCGCCGGCGGAGGGGCTGCCGTAATCAGCACGATCAATGGCGACAGCAATGTGCCGTTCTACAAGGAGTTTGCGAACCAAGGCTTGCGGGCTGAAGATGCCCCGATCATGGCCTTCAGTGTCGCGGAAGATGAGTTGCGCGGAATGGATACGTCCTCGCTGGTCGGTCACCTGGCGGCGTGGAATTATTATCAAAGCGTCGATACGCCGCAAAACAAGCAGTTCGTCGCGAATTTCAAAGCCTACTGCAAGAAGAACAACCTGCCGGATGGGGACAAGCGGGTCACGGACGATCCGATCGAAGCCGCCTACTTCGGCGTGTATATCTGGAAGCAAGCGGTCGAGAAGGCCGGCGGGATTGAAGTCGACAAGGTCCGCAAGGCGGTCTATGGCAGCAAGTTCCTGGCGCCGGGCGGCGAGATCATGATGGATGCCGCCAATCACCACACCTATAGGCCGGTGCTCATCGGTGAGATCATGGCGGATGGGCAGTTCAAGACAGTCTGGCGTTCGAAGGGGCTGGTGAAGCCGGAACCCTGGAGCGAATTTACGAATCCGGACAAGGGCTGCGACTGGGTCGGTCATCAAGGGACGTACCAAAAATAGTCCGTCATGGTAGAGGGGGCGACTCAATAGCCCCCTCTACCATGTGCGAGAAGTTCGGTTGACGGGACGAGATGTCTACGGTATCCGTGCGTCTTGTGAAAGGTGAGTTGATCATGATGATGATTGCGCTGGGTCGCACCGTTGCAGCACTAGGTTTGGTGGGCCTGTTCCTGTTGTCCGGGCAGACCTGGGCGATCGCAGCGGATGGCCCTGTCGCCGCTCCTTCGACTTCTTCTATAGACCAAGCACTCACCCAGGTGACCAGCGAAGACGAATCTATCCGCGATGCGGCAATTCGTCTGTTAATTGAACAGGGCGATGTCAGCCTGGTTCCACGGCTGGATGAGATCCGCGCCAATGCAGACCGCAGCGTCCGGCAGCCCATCAAGCAGCTCATGGATCTTTTCAAGAATCGAGCGAAGCTGACCAGCCCCAACACCGACGTTCGTCGGTCGGCGGCCACGGATCTCGGCACATCCGGCAAGCCCTCGGCGATTCCGTGGCTGGATGCCGCTTCGGCGAACGAGCCGAACAGGTGGGTGCGCTACACGATGGAAGAGTCTGCGGCGCTGCTCAAGCTTGCGTCGGACGATCCGTCGATCAAAGCCGCTGCAGCCGATACGCTCGGCAACCTCCGCAGTCAGAATGGGGTGCCGGTCTTGAAGCAACTGGTCGAGGCCGGCGCCGCCGCCGAGGCAACCGAACCGCAGAAGACGGTGGCGAAGGCCGCCGGTGCCGCGATCGAACGCATTGAAACCTGGGGGGTCTGGTCGAACGTGTTTGAAACGATCTTCCGTGGAATCAGCCTCAGTTCGATTCTGCTGGTCATGTCGATAGGATTGGCGATCGTCTTTGGTTTGATGGGCGTCATCAATATGGCCCATGGCGAGCTGATGATGGTCGGCGCCTATGCGACCTTTGACACCCAAGAAATCTTCAAGGCCTTTCTGCCTCCCTCCATGTTCGAGTCGTACTTTCTTACCGCGATGCCGGTGGCATTTCTTGCTGCCGCCGGCTTCGGACTGGTGCTGGAAGCCACGGTCATTCGGTTTCTGTACGGACGTCCGTTGGAGACCATGCTGGCAACCTGGGGTGTCAGTTTGGTCATGATGCAAGCGGCGCGCGTCTATTTCGGCGACTTGACCGCTGTGATTGCGCCGGGATGGCTGAGCGGCGGTGCGCAAGTCATGGTCGGGGTATATCTCCCGTTTAACCGCATCTTCATTATCGGGATGTCCATCGTCTGCATCCTGGGTGTCTACTTGGTATTGTTTCGTTCGAGTTTAGGCCTGCGTGTTCGAGCGGTGATGCAGAATCGTAATATGAGCGCGTGCCTGGGCATTCCCACCAGAAAGGTCGATGCCTACACCTTTGCGTTCGGGTCTGGTCTCGCCGGTGTTGCAGGATGGGCCCTCACGTTGGTCGGCAATGTAGATCCCGGTCTCGGCCAGAACTACATCGTCGACGCCTTCATGGTCGTCGTGACCGGCGGGGTCGGGAAACTGGCGGGCACGATTGTGGCCTCGCTGGGGATCGGCGGGCTGAATAAGCTGATCGAGCCGAGTTTCGGCGCCGTGTACGGCAAGGTCTTCATCCTCGTGATGGTGATCCTGTTCTTGCAGTGGCGGCCGTCTGGACTGTTTGCGATGAAGGGACGAAATGCCGATTGAGAATTGGTGCCAATAGCTAGGCAAGAGGTACGGGGCTAGGGGCTAGAGGGAAGAGTCGTGTTTTCGACCAGAAGTCTTCGCCCCTAGCCTCTGGCCCCGCGCCTCTCGCCCACACAGTGGCGATTGCAGCAAAAATGTTCCTGAGTAATACGGGTTAGGGAGAACAGGGAAGACGATGACTGACGGAACAACGAACACGAATCGCGGCGGAGGGCTGGCCTTCTGGGTTGTCGGCTTCGTGCTGCTCGTAGCCATGCCGCTCCTGAACGTCATGCCGCCGGAAGATTCCTGGCTGCACCTTTCAGATTTCAGTCTGAATCGATTCGGAAAATTTCTCGCCTTTGCGATTCTGGCTCTTGGGCTCGATCTCATCTGGGGTTACACCGGCATCTTAAGCTTGGGACAAGGCGTGTTTTTCGGACTCGGCGCGTACTGCATGGGCATGCACCTCATGCTCACGATCGGGAAAGAAAGCGTCTATGGCAGCGATCTGCCGGACTTCATGGTGTGGAACCAGGTGAAAGCGCTGCCGTTCTTCTGGAAGCCCTTCTTCAGTTTTCCGGGTGCGGTCCTTGGATCGATCTTGGTGCCGATGTTGTTCGCGTCAGTGTTCGGATTTTTTGCCTTCCGCAGCCGCATCAAAGGCGTCTATTTCGCGATCATTACGCAGGCGCTGGCGCTCGCCGCCTGGCTGGTTTTTAACCGGAACGATACGAATCTCGGCGGCACGAACGGCTTGACCGATTTCAAGCAGGTGATCGGGTATCGGCTCTCTGACGCCTCCACGCAGCTAGGGTTGTATATACTCACCGTGCTCTGCCTCGGCGGGGCCTATCTCTTGTGCCGTTGGATCATAGCCTCGCGGGCCGGTCGGGTGCTGATTGCCGTGCGGGACAGCGAGCAGCGCGTCGTCTTTTCCGGTTACACTCCGGCCAACTATAAATTGTTCGTCTTTGTCGTGGCCGCTGGCCTGGCCGGATTGGCCGGGATGCTGTATGTCCCTCAAGTCGGCATCATCACGCCGGCACAGATAGGGGTACTGCCATCGCTTGAAATGGTCATTTGGGTGGCGGTGGGTGGCCGTGGCAGTCTGTCGGGGGCGGTATTAGGGGCCGTGATCGTGAATTACGGTCGCAGCATACTCACGAACTATTTTCCAGGACTCTGGCCCTTCATCCTCGGCGGACTCTTCGTGTTGGTGGTGCTGTTGTTCCCTGACGGGTTGGTCGGCATCATTCGAAAAGGGAAGAGTCTCTTGGGCCAGCGTAAAGCCAGTGTGGGAAAAGCGCCTGTGCCGGAGGGGGAGCGCTGAGATGACGGAACGCGGCTCCATTATCCAACTCGAAGGCGTCGTCGTCGATTACGACGGCTTCAAAGCGCTCAACAAGCTGAACTTCATCGTCGACTACAAGGAGCTCCGCGTGGTCATCGGGCCGAACGGAGCCGGGAAGACGACCTTGCTCGATGTCATTTGCGGGAAGACCAAACCGGCCAGCGGCCGTGTCTTTTTTGGCGAACGTGTCAATCTCATTGGGAAACGCGAAGATGAAATCGTCTCCCTCGGCATTGGGCGAAAGTTCCAAGCGCCATCCATCTATGGCAATCTGACCGTGTGGGAGAACCTCGACTTGTCGTTGAAACGGAGCAGCAAAGGTGTCTTCCCAACGCTGATAGGAAAATCGACGGCGGAGGAACGAGCAAGAATCGCGCAGAACCTCGAAACGATCGGCCTGAAAGATTATGCGCATACCAGAGCCGGGTCGTTGTCGCACGGTCAGAAGCAATGGCTCGAAATCGGCATGGTGATCTTGCAGGACCCGGCGTTGCTTTTGGTCGACGAGCCGGTCGCAGGCATGACCGACAAAGAAACGGAACAGACGGGTCGATTGCTCCAATCGTTGGCGGAAAAACATGCAATCGTCGTCATTGAGCACGACATGGACTTTGTCCGGCAGATCGCCCGGGTCGTGACGGTGTTGCACGAGGGCACCGTCATTTTCGAAGGCACGGTCGAGCAGGTACAGGCCAACGAGCGCGTACGAGAGATTTATCTGGGCAGACAGAAGGTCGCGCATTAGAAATGAAAGTGCAGCATCTGTTGATCTGATGATCTGTTGACTGGCAGGAACTCATCAGATCGACAGATCAACAGATTCTAAGATTTCTTCAATTACGCCATGCTTGAGCTGAAGAACATCAATGCCTACTACGGCGAAAGCCACATTCTCCGGGATGTGTCCTTTACCATCGACACTGGAGAAGTCGTCTGTCTTATGGGCCGGAACGGTGTCGGCAAGACGACCACGCTAAAAGTACTAACCGGCCTCCTGCCCGCGAGGTCAGGAAAGATGATGTTCGATGGGGCCGACGTCACGAAGGAGCCGACCGACCGGCGAGCGCGCCGCGGGTTAGCCTATGTGCCACAGGGCCGGGAGATCATTCCTCATCTGACGGTCCGGGAGAATTTACAGATCGGGTTCTGGGCGAGGTCGGACAAGCCGAACGGGACGGTCGAGAAGAACGCGTTCGACGAGGTGTATCAACTGTTTCCCAAGCTCACTCAAATTCTGGGACGGCCGGGTGGTGTATTGAGTGGGGGAGAGCAGCAGCAATTGGCGATCGGCCGGGCGATCTTGTCGAATCCGAAACTGTTGTTGCTTGATGAGCCGACCGAAGGCATTCAGCCATCAATCGTGGATCAAATCGAAGACGTGATTATCGGGTTCAAGAACTCCAAACGGTTTGCCATTTTGTTGGTCGAGCAGGGGCTCCACTTTGCCGCGCGGCTGGCGGAGAAGTATGTGGTGATGGCCAAAGGGGCGGTGGTGGTGTCGGGCAAGAGTAATGAGTTGAGCGCGGAAATGGTGAAGCAGCATTTGACGGTATGATTTGTGGCCAGGGGGAGGGGGTGTTCTCCTGCTCGCGCAACGCGCGGCCTCGGAAGGCCCTCGTTGGACGCGCGCAATCGAGACCACTCCCGCCCCCTGGCCCGTCAACCTCTTTCCCGCTGCCTTGAGGGTAGGAAAGAAGAGACGGAGAGAGGACGGGGTGGTTGGGATGACTTCTTGGGCACAGTTGGAGTTGCCATAGCCACCCCGTTATTATTCTGGCCGCTGCCCCGGTTGGGAGGGCAGGGGCTCTCGTATCGATGAATGAATGACCATTGACCATTGACGGAGTTCGACTATGCATCTGACCCCGAGAGAACAAGAGAAGCTGCTGATCTATGTCGCGGCGAATTTGGCCAAGGAACGCAAGGCGCGCGGATTGAAGTTGAATCATCCTGAAGCGGTCGCGTTTATCACCGCAGCGATTCTGGAAGGAATTCGCGACGGGCGATCAGTCTCCTATCTGATGAGCTACGGTGCGACGTTACTGAAGAAGAAGGATGTGATGTCCGGCGTAGCGGACATGATCCCGGAGTTGCAGGTCGAAGGCACGTTCCCGGACGGGACAAAACTCGTCACAGTTCATGAACCGATTCGGTAGGTGAATCGATGAAAAAGAAAACCAAAGCCAAGCAGAAATTGACGAAGCGAAGGGGCAAGAGTCGTGATGCCAAAAAGGCTTCGACTCAGCCTGCCGCTGTTATCCCTGGTGAAATTATCCTCGGCGAAGGCGACATTGTTGCGTTCAAGGGCCGTCAGACGGTTGAGATCATCGTTGCCAATACTGGTGATCGGCCGATTCAGGTAGGGTCTCATTGCCATTTCTTCGAAGCCAATCGTGCGCTGCGGTTCGATCGGGAGAAGGCCTATGGGTTTCGGTTGCAAGTTCCGGCGGGGACGGCGGTGCGGTTCGAGCCTGGCGAGGACAAGCGCGTGACCCTCGTAGCGGTCGGTGGCAATCGCGTGGCCTATGGAATCAATGGACTCACGCATGGGCGGCTCGACGATCCGATGGTAAAGGCCAAGGCACTCGCTACAGCGCGGGAGCAGGGGTTCATACCAAAAAAATAAGTTGGGCAGAACCTAAAGAGAAAGGAGAGAGGCTGTTCAAAACGGTTTCCAGCAAGACCGCAGGAGAAGTCAAAGCCGGAGGCGTACCCTCTGGGGTACGTTGAGGACTTTGACGAGCCGAGAACGAAGCTGGGAGCCGTTTTCAACAGCCGACAAGTCATGAAGATCCCTCGCCGACAATACAACGATTTGTATGGCCCCACCACTGGAGATCGCATTCGTCTGGCTGACACGGATCTCATCATTGAAATCACCCGCGATCTGACGGTGCCGGGTGAAGAGGCCAAGTTCGGCGGCGGCAAGGTCATCCGCGACGGCATGGGACAGTCGCCCTCTG
>JANYEF010000306.1 GCA_025363325.1 Nitrospira sp.
TATAACAAGATCACGGCGACGGTTCTCGCGCGGAACGGGCTCTTCGAGACCGAGAACTTGATCATCGATAGCCCGATCGTCAAGATTACCGCTGCCGGCAACTATGATCTGCCGACGGATCAAATCGATATGGTCTGGGCCGTCAGTCCGTTCGGGTCGTATTCGCAATTCATGAAAACGATTCCACTCTTCGGGCGGCTCTTTGCCGGTGATCGTAAAGGCATTGCCACTGCGCTGTTTTCCGTCAAAGGGTCAATCGAGGACCCGGAGGTGACATACCTGCCGATGAAGTCGTTCGCCACTGGCTTGACGGGTTTGGCGCAACTGGCCTTCGACATCTTGAAGAACACGGTCATGTTGCCGATTGATCTGATGACGCCTGATGAGGATCAAGGTACTGTCAAGGACACCATGCCCGTGCCTGAACCGGTTCCATCCGCGCCTTGACCGACCTCCCCCCCCGTGCTAGATTCCGACCTGCATTCACTATGGCGTCATCCACTTCGCAATCTCAACGTGCCACCGTCTTCATCGCTGCCAGCGAGACGGACGCCAATTTATATTACGCGACGAAGTTTATCGCGCCGGACCCCTTTATCTATTTGGAGATAAAAGGGGAGCGGATTCTGGTGATGAGCGATCTCGAAGTGGATCGGGCGAAGAGCCAATCGTCCGTCGATCGCGTACTCTCCTATTCGGAGATCGAACGGAAGGCGAAGCCGAAAGGCGGCACGGGGGCGGTGGATGTGGTCCATGCCGTGCTGTACGAAGCGGGGATTACCAAAGTACTGGTGCCGGGGAATTTTCCGTTCAGCCATGCTTGCAGGCTTCAGGAACTCGGCTACCAGGTACAGACAAAGAAGGACCCGTTCTACGAACGGCGTGTGGTAAAGACCGCAGAGGAAATTCGATACATCGAAGCGGCTCAACGCGCGACAGAGCAAGCTGTGGCCACGGCGCATGCCGCGTTGCATCGCTCGACCATACAGAAGAACGAACTCTGGCTGGACGGCGAGCCTCTGACATCGGAGCGCATCAAGAAAGTGATCAACGTCGCGCTGATGGAGTGCGACTGTGTCGCCCAGCATACCATCGTCGCCGCGGGCGAGCAGGCTTGCGACCCACACAACGAAGGCAGTGGGCCATTGCCGGCTCACCGCAGCATCATCTTCGACGTGTTTCCGCGCTCCGCCACGACGCGCTACTTCGCCGATATGTCGCGGACCGTTGTACGTGGGGTGCCCAGCCCCGAACTCAAGCGGCTCTATCAGACCGTGAAGGACGCGCAAGAAGAAGCCATCACGAAGGTGAAAGACGGCGCGGACGGCCAGAAGATTCACGAAGGCATTTGCGCCCGCTTCGAGAAGGCCGGCTACAAGACTGGCCTCGTCAACGGGCGTATGCAAGGCTACTTTCACGGGACTGGCCATGGGGTTGGGCTCGACATTCACGAAGCCCCACGCATCAGCCGGACTGGCTCGCTGCTGCAAGAAGGACATGTGGTGACCGTCGAACCGGGCCTCTACTATCCCGGCCTCGGCGCCGTACGGATCGAAGACATGGTGCTCGTCACGAAAGACGGGTGCCGCAATCTGACCAACTTCCCCAAGACTTTCGAGTTGGGCTGAGAAGCAGTGACGAGTGATGGGTGACGGGTGGTGGAGCAGTAGGGCTCTGTGCCTGCCCCGACACAACTACTACCGATGACTCATCACCCATCACTGATCACGTTCCTATGCGTCTGACCTTCACGATTCAGCGCTTCAATCCCGAAGTCGATTCCACCGCTCATCCTCAAGAAATCCGGCTCGACGTCGGGCGCGGGATGACCGTCCTCGACGCCCTCATCCGCATCAAGCAGGAGTGCGACGGGAGTCTGGCACTCCGCTATTCCTGCCGCTCTGCCATCTGCGGGTCTTGTGCGATGACCATCAACGGCAGCGAGAAGCTGGCCTGCCGCACCTCCCTTCGCAAAGAACTTGAACGACATGGACACATCACGGTCGCGCCGCTCCGCAACTTGCCGGTGATCAAGGATTTGGTCGTGGATATGGCATCCTTCTGGGAGAAGATCCGCGACATACAGCCCTGGCTCTCGCCCGGCAGGCCCTGGCGCGAGGACGGGTCTGTTCAGATGGAGGCTCGGGACCATGCCAATCCGCAGTTTCACAATGTGGATGCCTGTATCATGTGCGGCGCCTGCGTCGCGACTTGTACCGTGTATGAAGTCTCGAAGGGGTTTGCCGGCCCGGCAGCGTTGGCGAAGGCCGATCGCTTCCTCTCCGACCCACGCGAGTCTCGTGCATCGACAAGGGCCAGGCTGTCGGCTCTCCAAGATGAGAATGGGATCTGGGATTGCACGCGCTGCAACTTCTGCGTAGAGGTCTGTCCGAAAGACGTGAAACCGATGGAGGCGATCGTCCGGTTGCGGCGGGCCTCGCTCGAACGCGGACTGACGACGACCGGCGGCGCACGACACGTCCTTGGCTTTACCGATCTGGTTGAACAGCAAGGGCGCTTGAACGAAGCGATCATGCCGCTGAAAGTGGTCGGGTTCGCGCCGCGTGGCTTGCTGCGCATCCTGCCTCTGGGTATCAAGATGTTCTTCAAAGGGAAAATCCCCAATCCCTTCGGACATGCGCTTCCTGGTCTGAGCCACCTCCAGGCCCTCATAGGGCGAGTGCGACGTACTGCGCCTCCAGCCTGATGTCCATGGCCTGGTCGTTTCGATTTCTTGAAGAGATTGCCCTGGCCGATGTCGCCTTCGAAGCCGAAGGGGAGTCGGTCGAGGAGGTCTTTCGCGGCGCGACGCAAGCGATTCTAGAGACTATGGCGAACCCTGCCACGGTGTCGGGAGGATGGGAGCGCGCGATTGAACGCAGCGATGCGGACCCGTCGGTGCTGTTATTCGATTGGTTGTCGGAGGTGGTCTATTGGAAAGATGCCGCAGGGGTGGTCTTCCAAGAGGCGCCACTCACCCTGACGCGGGAAGGTGACATCTGGCTGTTGCGAGCCCATCTGATCGGCGCGCCAGTGGATCAACAGACACAAGAACTCCACGCCGATGTAAAAGGGGTCACGAAACATCTGTACGAACTCAAGCAGACAGGCGGTCGCTGGAAGGTACGCGTGGTGCTCGACGTATGAAGCGGCCTGAAAGCGAGAAAGGCGAGATCCGAAGTTCGAAGTTCGGGGTTCGAAGTTCCGAAAACATCGAACCTCGGACCTCGAACTCTCGCTCGTCCCGCAGGTCTCGCCATGTTGGTCATGGCCACTTGATATGAACCTCAACACCGACATGACGGTCAATCGGATCACGGACGAGATTTGGGAAATCCCCATGTCTGAAAAGCCTGGCATGCTGGTGCCGGCCAGGATTTATGCCACCAAGGGGATTCTTCAGGGCATGGATTCCGGGGTCTTCGATCAGGTGACCAATGTCGCCTGCCTGCCTGGCATTCGCCGGTATGCGCTCTGTATGCCGGACGGGCATTGGGGCTATGGATTTCCGATCGGGGGTGTCGCGGCATTCGATGTGCTGGAGGGCGTCATTTCTCCCGGCGGTGTGGGCTACGATATCAACTGCGGCATGCGGCTGATTCGAACAGACTTGACGCTGGCGGATGTACAGCCATATCTAGAGAAGCTCATGACCGAACTCTTTCGGAAAGTGCCGGCCGGCGTCGGGGCAAGCGGATTCGTTCGGCTCTCGGGGGAGGAATTCCGTCGTGTGATGACCCATGGGGCCAGGTGGTGCGTGGAGCGGGGATACGGGTGGCATCGGGATCTCGTCCGCATGGAAGAAGGCGGCTGCATCGAAGGGGCCGATCCATCGATTGTGACCGACCATGCGATCAAGCGTGGCATCAACCAGCTGGGGACCTTGGGATCGGGCAATCACTACCTCGAAGTCCAGGTGGTCTCGAACGATCGAATATTCGATCCGGTCACGGCTGCGGCACTGGGCATCACCGGCCATGAGCAGATCGTCGTGATGGTCCATTGTGGTTCGCGCGGGTTTGGCCATCAGGTGGCGAGCGACTATCTCAAAATATTCGAGAAGGCGATGCGGCGCTATGGCATTACTGTGAAGGATCAGCAATTGGCCTGCGCGCCGTTTCGATCTCCCGAGGGACAGGAATATTTTTCCGCCATGAACTGTGCCGCGAACACGGCGTTTGCCAATCGCCAAGTCATTACGCACCAGATTCGTGAAGCCTTCGCGAGGGTCTTCGGTCAGTCCGCCGAGGCCCTGGGGATGGAGCTGGTGTACGACGTGGCGCATAACATTGCCAAGGTCGAACGGTATGCAGAAGGGGATTTGGTGGTGCATCGCAAAGGAGCGACCAGGGCGTTTGGGCCGGGAAGTTCTGAGCTGCCAGAAACGTTTCGACAGACAGGCCAGCCGGTCATCTGTGGTGGCTCAATGGAGACAGGCTCATACTTGTTGGTGGGGACGGATCAAGCGGTGCGCGACACGTTCGGATCGACGATGCATGGGGCAGGCAGAACGATGTCTCGCGCGCAAGCGAAGAGAACGGTTCGAGGCGCGGAGCTGCAGCAGCAAATGAAACAGCGCGGCATTCTGGTCAAGGCCGTGTCGATGTCAGGCCTCGCGGAGGAGGCAGGCCTGGCCTACAAAGATATATCTGAAGTGGTGGAGTCGGTCGATCGTGCGGGAATTACAAAAAAGGTGGCGGAATTGCGGCCCATTGGCAATATAAAGGGGTAACCGCAGAAGGAGAGTCGCATGGATAAACGGCAGCATCCCCGGTTTCCCGCCAGGTTTCACAGTTCCTTTACCTCCGTCACGGTGGTCAGTGGGGAGGGCAATGTGGTCGATCTGTCACTGCGTGGCTGCCGAGTGCAGAGTCTTACCGATGTGCAGCCAGGAGCCTGTCTGGAGGTCCGGATCGCGGTGCCGGAACATGAACCCCCAATTCAAATTCAGCAAGCCGTGGTTAGATGGAGCAGAGAGCATCAATTCGGCCTTGAGTTTGTGACGATGGCTCCGGAAGAATGGGCCCGTCTTCAGCACACCGTGAAGCAGATCGAAATGGAGCCCTACGAACGGGACAAACAGGCTGCTGAACTTGACGAATCTTCTTGAGTCAGTGAAGAGCCATCCGCGAAGCCGTCATGCAGTGGACGCGCGAGGGCCGCTTCGGTATCGAATTCGTCTCCTTGGTTCCTGAAGAATGGACTCGCTTGCAACATACCGTGACGCAGTTGGAACTGCACCCCTAGCAGAAGAAGCCGACTGACACACATCCGAAGCAGCGTAATAGCAATCGACCAAGCGTTGCTCAGTCGGGTGGTCTGTCTGGTCTATCTGGTTTGTCTTGTCTGTTTCGTCTCTCTTGTTCATCGCACCAGATAGACCAGACCAACTCACCCCGTTCCGCTCGTCTCGCCCTCAGCCATAAGCTCTTCAGTTCAAGCCCTGTAACGTTCGCTTCCTCGTACTCTCACGTCGTCGCCCAGTTGGATGACTTTCAGGTGAGAGTTGCGTTGTGGGATGCTGAAAAATTCCGCCCTCTTCGTGTGTGGTCTGTCTGACCCATCTGGTTTGTTTGGTTAGTCTCGTTTATTTGGTTGAACAAGACCAACAAAACAAACCAGATGAACCAGTCAGGTCTCGCGCTTCACAGGTCACGGTCCATGCACGGTGACTTTCCGAAAGGCGGAAGTTATACTTCGAACGCTAGGTATGTGTCGGTGGAATGGAGGCGATTGCTATGAAGAGTTATGTCGGAGGGTTGTGGGGGATCGTGGGAATAGGGTTGCTCAGCCTGTCCGTTGCTGCAGCGGCTGGAGCGTCGGATAAGCCGGTGACGGGTGACACGGTGATCCGGGAAACGAAGGAGGCGATGACGGCCACTAAGGACTATACGATTCAGCAGAAAGATGCGTTTCAGCGAAAGGTTCAAACAGAACTGGATGAGATGCAAGTGCGCATCACGCAGCTCCGTGGGCAAGTCACGCATGCGTCGGCGGAAGCACGAGCGGACATACAGAAGGCGATCGGAGAATTAGAAAAGAAGAAAGACCTGGCCCAGAAAAAAGCGGAGGACATTCATTCCGCCACGGCCTCTTCCTGGGAGCAGGTGAAGTCGAAAACTGCGTCTGCGATGGACGATCTTCGAGATTCTTTCACACGAGCCCGGTCGCATCTCCCGTCACGGTAGACCCATGAAATATGCCCTCTACCCCGGTTGTGCGGCGCAAGGGGCGACACCGGAACTCTATCAATCGACGAGGGCGATCATCGGCCGATTGGGGATCGAGGTCGTCGAACTCACTGCTGCAGCCTGTTGCGGCGCCGGGGTGGTGACGGAAGCACATCCCGATCTGGCCCTGGCATTCAACGCCAGGACCTTTGCGCAAGCCGAGGCGCTTGGACTGGATGTCATGACGATCTGCGGCACCTGCCAAGGGGTCATGAGTGCAGCCAATCGGCGTCTGAAGACAGAGCCAGAGACCCTGGATCGCATCAACGCCTTCCTGGCACCAGAAGGTCTGGTCTACCACTGCCAGGTCCAAGTCAAACATCTGTTGTGGATCGTGGTGCGAGACATCGGGCTGGCTCGCCTGGGCGCCCTGGTCTCCGTGCCGATGCAAGACTTCCGTATCGCCCCGTTTTATGGTTGCTACATCCTACGTCCCTCGTGGGATCTGGGGTTCGACGATCCTGAGAATCCCCAATCCCTTGAGCGTGTCATCCAGGCCATCGGTGGGGAACCGGTGGCCTATGCCGGAAGAACTAAATGCTGTGGGTTTCCCATCATCCTCGAAAAGGAAGCCATTGCCGTGGCCATGGCAGGGGCACACATGAAAGAAGCGAAGGAGCAGGGAGCCGATTTTATGGTGACGCCCTGTCCTCTCTGTCACATGAGTCTGGATATTTATCAGGATCGGGCTGGTCGTGCAGTGAATACCGAGCTCAACTTACCGATCTTGCATGTACCGCAGTTACTGGGTTTGGCGATGGGGATTCCGGCTAAGGACTTGGGGCTCTCGCATCATTTGATCTCGGTCGATTCCATTCTGGCCTCCCTTGAGCGTCGTCGGACGCAGCCACAACCTTCCTGATGGAGTGAGCAAATGAATGTCGTGAACCTCGTGGACTATCAGCAGTTTAGCAGTGAGAAAATGAAGAAGAACAATCTGTTTCAGACGCCACGATTCTTCTGCGACATCTACTGCTTCGAGCCAGGGCAGGAACAGAAGGGGCATAGCCACGGCGCGCAGGATAAGGTTTATCTTGTGCTTGAGGGCCAGGGCACGTTTCAAGTCGGGTCAGAGAAACAGGTGCTCGGTCAGGGGCAGGGAACCATGGCGCCGGCTGGGGAAGAACACGGTGTGAAGAACCATACAGACCAGCGTCTCAAAGTGCTGGTGTTCGTAGCGCCAAATCAGGCGTAAAAAGTTAAACGTGAAACGTAAAACGTTAAAGGAATATTGATGGCTGCGCTCACGGAACGCAAGGTCGCAGAAGGAGTGGTGCAAGGGCGTGAGGAGCTTTCTTTGCTCCCGGAGCAGAGGAGGGGATGGAGCCTGATGACCTCTTCTGTGCTCGCGCAACGCGCGGTCGCAGACTCTCCTCGTTGAACGCGCGCAGTGGGAGATCATTTAGCCCGCCTTCTCCTGGGGAGAGAGGAAGCGGATCTATCAACGTCGTGCCAGTTCTGCTCGTTGCTCTTGTCCATGTGAGTTTGCCCGTTCGGCCAACAAAGCAGACAAGATAAACCCGCCTCGTCGTACCTCACAGTCCCAACCACGTTCGTATGAAGCCCCGGGCATCTGTTCATTATTGCAGCATGTGACACGCTATCCCCAGGCCTAATGCTTCCATTTTCGTTTTCCGTTCGTTGATTTTATAGAATGAACAGGGTATCTACTTTCAGCCTCGTGGTGGATTGAGCATAGTGGAGGAGAAGCATGGGCGATCTGGTACCTCGTGAACGGATTGAGCAGACAATCTTCGTCATTCGTGGTCATCGAGTCATGCTGAGTACAGACCTTGCCGATCTCTATGCAGTTGAGCCGCGTGTGCTTATCCAGGCTGTGAAACGCAACAGGGGTCGATTTCCAGCCGACTTCATGTTTCAACTGACGGAGCAGGAGTTCAACCACTTGAAATCACAAATTGTGATTTCAAGTTGGGGCGGTCGCCGTAGAGCCTATCCATATGCCTTTACCGAGCAGGGCGTTGCAATGTTATCAAGCGTGTTGCGAAGCAAGCGTGCCATTGAGGTGAACATCGCTATTATGCGTACCTTTGTTCGCTTACGCGAGATGATCAGTTCGAGCAAAGTCCTTGCCCGACGCCTCTCAGACCTGGAGAAGAAGTATGATGGCCAGTTTCGTGTCGTCTTCGAGGCCATTCGTGAATTGATGGCGGAGCCCACGCCAAAGTCCCGCCGCATCGGATTCAAGACATGAGGGAACAGGAGAGGGCTGGCTAGACGGTCTCCTGTGCTCGTGCAACGCGCCCGGGTTCGTCTGTCTGGTTGGCTGGTCTTTCTGGTCTGTCTGGTTTTTCTAGATGAATTTCCGGTTCGACCAACCAGATAGACGAGATAGACCAGATGAACCAGCCTTCGTTGGACACGCGCAGTGGGAGACCATCTAGCCCGCCCTCAAGGGGGAAGGTGCGGGAGCGATGGTCGCTCGATGCGCGACTTAGAGCGAGTAGGCCCGCCATGCGCCACGAAGTAATAGTGGAGGGTGAGCTCAGACCTCCAATCTTCGTTGACTACACCGGCTTGCGCGGTTCCTCTCGGACTGAGATCCTCGGTCCTGTGAGCTGCAACTTGTACCGCCAATATCTGAGGCCTAGCCTTATTGGAAGCTCGCTCTCGAGATGAAACCCTAGTGACTCGTAGAGTTGTTTCGCCGGGAGCATCAGCTCGCTCGTGAACAGACCGATCATTTCGGCTGAATCGTCCTGTGCACATTGAATGCAGGCAGAGACGAGCTCCCTGGCGATGCCACGTCCGCGATGAGTGGGAGCGACTGCGAGGAGAAGCACGCCCGCCCAGTTCGGTGGGAAGATTTCCTGGTTACCCTTGCCTGCCGGGCAATACCCTACCGAGCCTACGATCTCGCCTTGCTCTCGCATCACAAGAAACCTGGTCGATTGAGCGCGGGCTTCAACGGCACGCAGGCTTTCCTCCATGCCGCGCCAGCCTTCTGGACTCATGTGGGCGGCGAATTCCTGGTAGGCCGTGATGTTCAGGTCGGCGATCGCGCCGAAGTCGCTGTTGCTGGCTGGATTAATCACTTGTCGCGCCCATGCAGCAGGACGATGTGAGAGGTCGGAGCGTTACGCATAGTGCGCAGAGGCTTTGACAACCAGACCGTTTGGCCCGAAGAAAAATACTTCTGCTGCCATTCCTCTCGCACCTCGATAGTAGATGACGAGACTGTCCGCGCCCAGCAACGTTGAGTGTAATTTGAAGTGCAGCGTGGACATTCGTTCGAGCGCTTGAGTCCAATAGGCTACGACGGCTGGTTTGCCTTTCAGAATGCCGGAAGGTTCCCCGGCGATCTGCGCGATATAGGGAGAGGACATTTCAAAGTCGTCTGCGTAGTGCGAAAGGACGCGCTCGAGATTGTGGCTGTTCCAGGCGTCAATCCATTCCTGCGCGAAACGATCTGTGAACTCACGGGTAATCATAAGCCTCCATACCAATACGTGTGCTGTGGCAGAGCATGAGGCAGCTCACTGTTGAGGACGATTGTACTACAATGCGGCGGCCTATCGACCAGTCGGT
>JANYEF010000320.1 GCA_025363325.1 Nitrospira sp.
GCCGCTCCATTGCCGAGAAGAGTTATCAGTTCCGAACGCTAGGGCTCGGCTATGCCAACTTAGGTACGGTGCTGATGCGGCAAGGCATTCCGTACGATTCTCCCAAAGCATTGGCCATCTGCGGTGCGCTGACCGCACTCATGACCGGCGAGGCCTACGGTACATCGGCTGAAATGGCCGCAGAGCTGTGGCCCTTCCCGGGCTATGCCAAAAACCGTGAGGCCATGTTACGCGTCATCCGTAATCACCGGCGCGCCTCGTACAATGTCGCTCCAGACGAATATGAAGATTTGACGATTGTACCGATAGGGATCCAGCCGCAGCATTGTCCTCCCGAGCTGCTCGTGGCGGCACGTCGTGCATGGGACCGTGCCCTTGAATTGGGGACGGCCTACGGGTATCGCAATGCGCAGGTCACGGTGATTGCTCCTACGGGCACGATCGGACTCGTGATGGATTGTGATACGACGGGCATCGAGCCGGATTTTGCGCTTGTCAAATTCAAGAAACTGGCCGGTGGAGGGTACTTCAAGATCATCAATCAAAGCATACCCGCTGCACTCAGAGCATTGGGGTATACCGAGTCTGAGATTCAGGATATCGTGAACTATTGTGTCGGCAGGCAAAGCTTGCAGACTGCACCATTCATTAACCACGAGACCCTGAGGCAGAAGGGGTTTGACGATGCCGCACTCGCTCGAATGGAAGGCGGTTTGGCCCAGGCCTTCGAGATTCAATTTACCTTTAATAAGTATGCACTGGGCGAGGACTTCTGCCGTGAGAAGTTGGGATTGACCGACGCGCAATTGAATGAATCCAACTTCAACATGCTGAAAGTGCTGGGGTTCACACAAGAAGAAATCGCCGCTGCCAATGATTATTGCTGCGGAACGATGACCGTGGAAGGGGCACCACATCTCAAAGCCGAGCACCTTCCTATCTTCGATTGTGCTAATCGTTGCGGTCGGATTGGTCAGCGGTATATCGCGGTCGATGCACACATCCGCATGATGGCGGTGGCACAACCATTCATCAGCGGTGCCATCAGCAAAACGATCAACATGCCGGCCGATGCGACGCTGGAGGAAGTGAAGTCGGCCTATTTGTTTGCCTGGAAGAGCATGGTCAAGGCCGTGGCTCTGTATCGCGACGGCTCGAAGTTGAGCCAGCCATTGTCGGCCTCGACGGACAGCGGTAAGACTGTCGAAGCCTCGTCAGAAATATTGTCGATTGCTGAAAAGATCACAGAACGAGTGTTAGTACGGTACCTGGCAAAACGCCGACCACTCCCGACCAGACGCAATGGATACACGCAGAAAGCCGTTGTCGGGGGGCACAAGCTCTATCTACGCACGGGTGAATATGAGGATGGTACGTGCGGCGAGATCTTTCTTGACATGCACAAAGAAGGGGCTGCTTTCCGCAGTCTCATGAACTGTTTCGCCATTGCTATTTCACTTGGTCTCCAACATGGCGTCCCGCTGGAAGAGTTTGTCGAAGCATTTGTATTTACCCGTTTCGAGCCGAACGGGCCAGTCAAATTGAACGACCGTATCAAAATGTCCACGTCGATCATCGATTACATTTTCCGAGAGCTTGCGGTGACCTATCTCGACCGTTATGACTTGGCACAGGTTCAGGAAGAAGATCTTCGAATGGACTCCGTCAAGATGGACGAACAAGATCCGGAATGCGTCGACGAGGAGGCTACTCCTGAAACGTTGGCTTCGGCATCGATCAGTACGGAGATGTTTCCTGCACGACGCGGAGCGATACCGCGGCATAAGGGAAATGGCCACGGAAATGGAAACGTTAGCATCGCCCATACTGTCGAACTGAAGCGTGAAACGCTGACCCTGACCGCCATCCAAATGGCGCGCCAAAAGGGCTATGAGGGAGATCCCTGCTCCGAGTGTAAGCAGTTCACCATGGTACGGAACGGGACCTGCCTCAAGTGCGAAACGTGTGGCACCACGAGCGGCTGTTCGTAAGCGCGAGGACTCAATGAGTACGCTGCTTCGCGAGCAAGGGATTGTCACGGTCCACGATCAGGTCGTCAGTCTGGTCGCGCAGCGATGGGCCAAGGCCTTTCGCTGTAAGGTTACGATCCATACCAGTCTTGAGCAGAATCACTGGGCTTCCTTTCAGCAACAATGCGATATCGTCGGGTGGCATGTCAGTTCAGCTGGAAGTACGATGGAATGGATGGCTGAGGTGGAAACCGACGAATCGATCAGGAATACCGAAATCGTTTCAGGATGGATGAAGATGGTTGTGCGCGGTGTTCCATTCTATCTACTGGTTCCACGTGGCCTCAAAAAATCAGCACAGAAGCTGGTAGGGGAGGCCGCTGTGCCCGTTAGCGGTATTTACGAGTACACATTTATAAATGATCAATGTCAGGTGCTCTAGCTGGTGACTTGTTCAACGATTCAGAACGCTTCTTCGTCCGGTGTTTCCAGAGGGAGATGAGCTTTCTGAGACTCCTTTCCCAAACCAGCGTTCCCCCAAGCTAGAGGCATTGACAAGCCGTTCCTGGTCGAACAGTTTATTGGTCGGCTCAAAGCGCACCTTGCACAGATGCAGTGTGATCTTACAGAGAATGTAGAGCTGGACGTGGTTGTCGGTTTCTTCCTTCCAGTCAAGCCACTTCTATGGAAGTCGTGGGCTATGCCAACCCGGCACACGTTACGCTTGGCGGCAGGGAGCAGGGGAGCGGGAGGCCTGCATGTTGATGGCTCATCAAGCATCGATACAGGTCCTGGTCTCGGTAGAATCGATTTCCTGCGGCTCTCTAAGGAGAGTGGTGACCTTTGAAGCCCGGTAAGGATATTGTCATCATCATCATGTGCCCCCACGCCACGGAGTAATTCTCATGCCCACAACGACACAATTGGTTATTAGCGGATTGAGCAGGCCAGGCGTCATGGCTCAGGTGGCCCAGGTCCTCGGTGAGGCGAAGGTCAACATCAAGGCCTTTTCTGCTCCAGAAGTCACCGGAGCGGGAAAGCTGAGGCTGTTGGTCGCGGATCTGGAGGGAGCCTGTGCGGCGCTGAAAGCTGCGAAGATCAAGTTTACACAAGAAACCGCCTTGCTATTGAGCCTCAATAACAAACCCGGGGCTCTGAGAGAAGTGGCGGATCTGCTGACCAAGGCTCGCATCAATATTAAATGCGCTTATTTAACCCCATCTCGCGAGGGGAAACGCGCGATCGTGGTCCTGACAGTCTCAAATACAGCTAAAGCGCTGACTATCTTGCAGAATCAATCTCTCGACGAGTTCTAGCGATGGCTCACGGGCCTCAGGCCTCCTGGTCCCGCAATCTGGTCTTTCTTTTATTACCCGTTCTTGTTGCTACCCTGGCCGCTTGCGGAGGCGCCCCCAAACCTGCATACTTCCCAGGCTATCCCGTTGGGTTCGTCGAGCGTGGTGTCGCCTCATGGTATGGCCCCGGATTTCATGGGAACAAGACGGCAAATGGCGAGCGGTATGACATGCATCAATTGACGGCTGCTCATCGCACTTTGCCACTCGGTTCAATCGCTGTGGTTCGATCAATGAGTACTGGTCAACAGGTGACCGTCCGCATTAACGATCGTGGCCCCTTCGCCAGTGGGCGGGTGCTCGATCTCTCACTCGCCGGAGCACAAGCGCTGGGGATGACCGGGGCTGGAACCGACCAAATTGAACTACGAGTGGTTGGGTATCAAGGTCGGACTACTGACATGGGAGTGTTGCGAGTGCAAGTCGGATCATTTTCCGATCAGCAGAATGCCCTCAACCTCTTGGAGCGAGCGAAACATCTCTACTCAGAAGGAAGAGTCCAGATTGTCGATCTGCCAGAAGGAAAGCGATATCGAGTTCAGATCGGTCAATTTTCCAGGGAAGCTCAGGCAGAAGCTGCCGCCTCCCATCTTGAATCCTCCCTTGATCTCCAGGCATTTGTGTTTCGAGACGACTCATAATAATAATGCCAGGTTCATCCAGCCAGCCTTTTCAATTTTTCAGTATTTATGCGGGCATGCAATGCAACTATTTGATATTGTGGCGTGTTTTCAGCATGTGCTTGCTCGCCACTGCATCCTATGGTACATGTACAGTCCAATGGATACAGGTCCGATAAGTCTCTATCACGTCATTCTATTCTACCAATTCTCACATTGCCGGTCCAAGGCGATAGGGGACAGCCCATGGACTTTCCGGTGTTACAGGCCGACTGGCATAGTCGGTCGCCTCTAAAGTATTACAATCCATGGATGTTTTAATCCTCTTAGGTCTTATTGTTCTTTCAGCTGTGATATCCACGGCCGAAATCGGCTTCTTTTCAGTAAATTCAACAAAGCTGAAGGCGCTCGCGCAAACTGGGAATACTCGGGCGAAGTTGGCCCTCCATCTCCGTAGTGATCCCCAAAAGCTCCTCTCGACCATTTTGGTCGGCGACCGTTTAGTCGGAGTGGCGACGCCGATGTATGCCACCTTTCTGACTCTGAGTATCTATGGAGGCCAAACAACTTTTGACGAAGCGATTGCCGTCATGGTCGGCCTGCTGACCTTTGTACTCTTGGTGGCCGTCGATGTGATCCCTAAAACGTTAGCCGCCAAGTTTGCGGTTCCGGTCACTCTGAACATGGCCTACCCAGTCTACGGGGTTCAGCTACTTCTCAAACCATTATTATTTGTAATAGTGCCGTTGATCTACAAGCTGACAGGCGGGAAAGGTCTGACGCTTCCCCTTGTGACTGAAGAAGAGCTGAAGATCATGTTGGATGAGGGGGGGAAGACCGGGACCATTGAGTTTGAGAAGGTGAAGATGATCAAGAATGTCTTCCAGCTCAAAGACATCACAGCTGAAGACGCGATGACCCCTCGTCTCTATGTCTTTTCATTGGATGGTAACCTGCGGCTGAAAGAGGCTCAGGAACTCCTCTATAACTCAAAATACTCACGGATTCCCGTGTATGACGGGACGCTCGATAACATCACGGGCATTCTCTACAAGACAAGGGCATTGACCGAACTCGCCAAGGGACAGAATGAGGCGAAGCTCAAGGACATTGCCTATCCCCCGCTGTTCGTTCCCTCAGGCAAGACGGCGGACGACCTCATGAAGCAGTTTCAGCAGGAGAAACGGCATATGGCCGTCGTGGTCAACGAGTTCGGTGGCGTGATGGGGATTGTCACGCTTGAGGATCTTCTCGAAGAAGTGGTCGGTGAGATCATGGACGAAACCGACATCACGGAAGAATTGATCAAGCGGTTAGGGAAGAACCATATCCTCGTTCACAGTAGAACCGAAGTGCGCAAGGTCAACGATTTTCTGAAAGTCGACCTCGGCGATGAAGCAGTGACGATCGGCGGCCTGATTCAACAGGAGCTTGGCAGAATTCCTAAGGTGGGAGAAGAATTGCGGATCGCCAACTGCCGGATCCTCATCCATGAAGCCGAGCCTCGATCCATTCGCAGCGTCCAAATCTTTCGTGAAGAGAAATCACCGGCCCACGTCGAAACCCCCAATCTCGACCTCGTCAGCTGAGCCCTTTCTCTCCTTTCCCAATCAGGGAAGCAAACTGCTGTTCTGTGAGAATCGTTACCCCCAGTGTACGGGCTTGCTCCAATTTTGAGCCAGGGTCTCGTCCCGCTACCACATAGGACGTTTTTTTACTCACACTTGAGGCTACGCGCGCGCCGGCCGTTTCGACGGCTCGCTGTGCTTCATCTCGTGTAAAATGATCCAGCCCGCCGGTGAACACGAACGTTTTCCCTGCGTGTGGAGATTGCATTTGATCGCCTGTTCCCGCACCGGAGGCAATCTGCACGCCCAATTCTTGGAGCTGCTCGATGACCTCTCGATTGTGGGGTTCAGACCAATAGGCCACCAAGCTGTTTGAAATCTCAGGACCGATCTCGCGAATTCGTTGCAGCCGTTCTGGATCAGCCGACAGGATCTCGTCCAGCGACCAGAATTCGCGGGCTAGGATTTTAGCAATATGTTGTCCTACTTGCCTGATCCCGAGCCCCATCAGAAATCGATCCATGGGAACGGCTTTACTCTCTGCAATCGATTTGAGGAGGAGCGTGGCGGATCGATCGGCAAAGCCCTCAAGTTTGACGAGATCGTCTTTGGTCAGGAGGTAAATGTCGGCGAGTGATCGTGCCAGTCCTTGATCAACCAGCTGCGCCACGGTCTTCTTCCCTAAGCCTTCGATGTTGAGCGCATGCTTGGATGCAAAATGTTCAATGGCTCCCTTTAATTGAGCGCCACAGACCAATTGACCGGTACAGTAGAAATAGGCACCCTCGCGGCCGACGCTCGACCCACAAACCGGGCAGTGATCCGGCATGAGAAAAGGATCGCTGCGCTGCTCACCGGGGACGGGGACCCGCTCGGCAATCGCGGGAATCACATCACCGGCCCGTTCCACCTTGACGGTATCGTTGACTCGAATGTCTTTTCGCGCCACTTCATCGGCATTGTGCAGCGTCGCTCGGCTGATGGTGACGCCACCGACCTCCACTGGTTTCAAGAGCGCGACGGGCGTGAGGGTTCCGGTCCTCCCGACAGAGACGACGATTTTCTCTACGATGGTGATTTCCTTGCGCGGGGTAAATTTGTAGGCGATGGCCCAGCGGGGACTGCGAGATTTCATACCGAGGCGATCTTGCCAGTCCCGGCGATTCACCTTCACCACCACACCGTCGATTTCATAAGGCAGCTGATCCCGCATCGATTCCGTTTCATGGTGAAACGCCGTCACCTCATCGATTGACGCACAGAGCCGTCGACGTGCAGGATCAGGAATCGGGAGGCCCCACAGGGCCAAGGTCTCCAGCTCATCCCAATGGGTGGATGGAAGGGACTTGGATAGAGACATGATTTCGTAGCAGGTCACGACCAACGGACGGGTTGCAGTAATCGTGGAGTCCAGTTGTCGGAGCGAACCGGAGGCCGCGTTGCGTGGATTGGCAAAGGCGTCGTCGCCCCGTTCTATGATCCGGCGGTTGAGGGTTTGGAAATCGTCGAGGCGCATATACACTTCGCCCCGCACGACAAGATGATCTGGGAGGCCAGATTGCGCGTGCAACTGCAGCGGTAGGGAACGAATTGTGCGAAGATTGACGGTCACATCCTCTCCGGTCGTTCCGTCGCCTCTGGTCGCTCCACGGGTAAAGACTCCATGGTCGTACATCAGTTCGACCGATAAACCATCGAATTTTGGTTCAGCGCTGTATTCAACAAACGGGGTTTCCAGTTCGCGTTTCATCCGTTGGTCGAATGCCTGGACCTCGCTCTGAGCTACAATTGAGTCCAGACTGAGCATCGGCTGTTCGTGGGGCACCTTGACCAATGCCTCAAGCGGTGGTGCGCCGACACGTTGCGACGGAGAATCGGGAGTCACCAACTCAGGATGGGCCTGTTCCAGTTCGACCAGCTCTCGAAAGAGGTGATCGTACTGGGAATCAGAAACCTCTGGGCGATTCTGAACGTAGTAGAGATAGTCGTGGCGCCTGATTTCGTCCCTGAGGGCAATCAGTCTGGCAAGAATATCGGCGTGGGCCATAGGACTGGATGGTGATGAACCGAGAACGCGACAGCCTAGACCGTACCATAGGGCTCGGGAGTGGGTCAAACGACGAAGGCGCCATATTCGCTTTGACTTTCGCAACGTTAGACATTATTCTAACAAATCAAGTTAACTCGGTTTTCCATCAATAGACTGGCAGTGTCCATTCCTTGAGGTGAGAGGGAAACTCTCTTACGACCGTCAGAGGAGGTATCCATGAAAGGGGAGAATT
>JANYEF010000479.1 GCA_025363325.1 Nitrospira sp.
AGAGAACAGTGACACACAGGTTAGCCTCACGATCGGACTACCACATTATTGCTGAGGAATATTAATTGCACTTTCTACTTATAGCAATAATGCTAATCAGCCCTAGGCAAGTCACCAGGAAAAAATAAAATATAGGCAAGGAAAGGAATGAAGACATGTACTGAGCGCTGACATCCGATTTCTTACGTAGATTGTCCTCTCTCTCGCACAGGCACCGAAAAGACAGACCATTCCGCGCGCCGTCGCCCCTAGTGAACAGGTCAGACGCTTACCGCTTTCCTTTCAGAAACAGAAACACTCTCCGGAAGATGACCCCTGCGACTGCGGTGTATCCCTCAGTGGGATGTGCCGCTCCAGCGGTTAAGGTTTCGAGACATTCTACCGACAAGAGCTTGTACTGACTTACAGTGAACAGCACTCAGCACTGATAACTGAATTACAACATGGACATAGCAATACGCCAACCTCACAACGTGGGAATGCCGGAACAGGTCGAGCAGGCCTTAGTCGAACGGATCGACAAGGATCGAATCGACCTCCCCGTACTTCCTCAAGTCGCTGGTCGGGTCATGGCCCTGGCGAATGATCCATCGGCAGATGCAGCCCGCTTGTCAGCCCTCATTCACCAGGATCAGGCGTTGGCGGCCCATGTCCTGAGAATAGCCAACTCGCCCGCCTACATGCCCCGGACTCCGATTGTGTCGCTCCAGCATGCCGTCGCCATGCTCGGCGTGAATCAGCTGTCGGAAATCGCTGTCACGGTGTCTCTGAAGAGTGGGGCCGTCAAGATTCCAGGCTATGAAGCGGACATCCGGCAGCTCTGGCGCCACGCGCTGGCCAGCGGAGCCTACGCCAAAGAAATCGCACGCCTGCGCCGATTCAATGTGGAAAGCGCCTACCTCTGCGGGCTTCTGCATACCGTGGGGAAACCGGTCGTGCTCAAGACCGTCACGACTATTGCCGCCGAACTGCATATCAAACTCGAGCCCGGTGCGCTCATCGCCTTCCTCGACGGCTATCATTCTCGCGTAGGCATCTTAATTGCCACTGAATGGGCCTTGCCCTCGCAAGTCGCCGAGGCTATCGCCTACTATTGGGCCTATGAACAGGCTCCCTCGCATCGACAGGAAGCGATGATGACCTGCCTGGCAAACCGACTGGCGACCTACATACTCGTTCCCGATTCCTTCGATGACCGTTCGCTTCGTGACCATAGTGTCTTTGGCGATCTCAATCTCTACCCCAACGATATCGACGCATTGCTCAGCCTCAAAGAGAAAGTGCTCAATCTCGTGGACACGATGGCGCAATGAGTACTGTAATTCACTATGACATTCTAGTGATCGGGAGCGGTCCAGCCGGACAGAAGGCTGCCATCCAAGGCGCCAAAGCTGGCAAACACGTGGCAATGATCGAACGCGAGCCGGGGGTTGGGGGCGGCTGTGTGTACCGGGGAACGATTCCAAGCAAAACGCTCCGCGAGAGTGCGCTGCAAGTGGACCGGATGAAACGGTCCTCGACTACGTTGGATGTTCGTGTGCCACCGCACATCCTGGTCGCCACGTTGATGCGCCGTGTGGATGAGGTCGTCAAATCACATGGCGACTATATGATGAACCAGCTCACGCGCAACGGCGTCACGTTGTTCCATGGCCGCGCCCAATTTCGCTCCGACAGCCTGATCGAAATGCTGACGGTCGACGGCATGAAACAAACGCTCACCGCCGACACGATCATCATCGCCACAGGATCCCGGCCTCGTGCGCCGGTCGACATTCCAATCGACCATGAACATATTCTCGACAGTGACTCGATTCTTTCCATGATTTACCTGCCACGCTCCCTTACCGTATTGGGTGGGGGCATCATTGCATCGGAATATGCGTCGATCTTTGCTGCGCTTGGCGTGCAGGTCACGGTCATCGATCGAGCTGATCGTCCCCTTCAGTTTTTTGATGCGGAACTGGTTCGCACGTTTGTGGAAAGCCTTGAGCAAGCAGGTAGTCGCTATTGTGGGGGACAGGCGGTCAAAGACGTCCGGTGGGACGGAATCTCTCAGGTCGTGACGACGCTCCAGGACGGGCAGGTGATCACAAGCGATAAGCTGCTCGTGGCCTTGGGGCGACAGGCAAATCTGGAGGAACTCAATCTCAGCACCACCGGCTTGACCGTCACCGAAAAGGGGACGCTGGTCGTCAACGAACATTGCCAGACAGTCGTTCCCCACATTTACGGCGTCGGCGATCTGATCGGCCCCCCTGGTCTGGCCTCCGCTGCCATGGAACAGGGCCGGCGTGCCGTGTGCCATGCACTGGGTCTCCCGGAGGGACATTCAGCCGATACCATTCCGGTCGGGATTTACACAATCCCAGAAATGGCCAGTATCGGACTGGACGAAATGGCGGCTCGGAAACGATATCGAGACGTCATGCTTGGCCGGGCGAGGTTTAACGAAATCGCCCGTGGTCAGATCTCTGGCATTCATAACGGCTTACTGAAGATGGTGGCTGATCCGACAGGCGAACACCTCCTTGGCGTCCAGATTGTCGGGGAAGGCGCGACGGAACTGATTCATCTCGGTCAGATGGCACTTCAGCATGCGGCCACGGTCGACTCATTTGTTGAGAACATCTTCAACTTTCCTACACTGGCTGAATCCTATCGCGTCGCAGCGCTTGATATCGTGGGCCAACGTCAAAAACGTCTGGCCGCCGCCGCTTGAGACACGCGAGACTGGAGGGACGAGCGAGTGTTTATCTGGTTCATCTGGTCTGTCTGGTTCAACCAAACAAACGAGACAGACCAGATAAACAAGAGAGACCAGCCGGTCCTCGCGCTTCACGGGCATCAGGTTCACCCATGTGACTCGAAGACGGCAGACACTCCCGCCTCCCCGATTGTTGTCTTCTCAGGAGACCCACCCTGCTCCTCCGTCCGTGCCAATAATCCCACGACATGAAAACGCGCGTCGATCACATCCAGAATATGTCGCTGAAGCTCATCACGAAAGGGGGCGAGACTCTCATCGTGAAGATAACGCTCAACCGTGCGAGGCAGGCGCCGTCTCCAGGCCTGAGCAGCCTGCCTCGCACCGTCAGCGGGAGGTCCTCCATGAACAAGAATGGTACGGATCTCATGCTCAAAGAACCCTACATGCACTTCTTCATCTTCCAAAATCGAGGTCAGATCAGGCCGCAAACCGACTAACAGCCTTGCGAACTCTAATCCCAGCGTTTCGTACCCATAAAGATGCACCGCGAGGACCCTCCATTGACTGGGCATACGAGGAAGGGCCGTCTTGCCGTGTGAACTCGTTCCCAGCAGCAGCTCAAACTG
>JANYEF010000508.1 GCA_025363325.1 Nitrospira sp.
TGAGAACACGCTAGGCACTATTTGGTGGTCAGCTCAGTATGTCACACATGCGGCCATCGAAATTCTAGCGTACTGAAATGGTTTCTCCACAGCCTGCTAAGCCCGTGGCGGGGCAAGGTAATATCCCATAGGGCACAAGTCAAAGTGGGAGGTAAGTAATTCCTTATTTTTACTGTTCGGCCGCAACGGCAGGACCTGAGTTTTTTTCCGATATTGATGTCATCATGGCTTCGGCTCACCGAGCCCTCAACGGACCAACCGCCTCCAAAGGCCCTGCAGAGCGACACTAAGGAGACACGAACGGCGGTTTCAGCTTTGACACGCTCGTCGTTGATCGAAAGTTTGGTGCGTTGAGCATCCAGCACGGATAAATAATCACTCGCTCCCCTCTGATATAAGGCCTCGGAGAATCGATACGTTTTCTCTGCTGCTGTTTCGGCCTGCAACAGTTGTTCGCGGCGCTCCTTGGACGAGGTATGTGCGACAAAGGCATTTTCCACGTCTTCCAAGGCGAGGAGGAAGGTTTTTTCGTACTTCGCCGCGACTTGATCCAGCCGCGCATCCGCGCCAGCGATGTGAGCTCGAATGCGTCCCGCATTGAAGATCGGCGCCGTGAGGCCCGAACCGAGGGCATATACCCCCTCCGCCAGACTAGAAAATCCTCCGACGGCCAGCGCGCCGAACCCACCGCTTGCCGACAGCACCACCTTCGGAAACTGATCGGCACGCGCTGCACCGAGGCTGGCCGCTGCTACACTCACTTCGGTTTGTGCAAGGCGTAGATCGGGCCGTTGTGATAGCAGGCTTGAAGGCAAAAGGTTTGGGATACCCGGTAGGTCGAAAGGATGAACTGTTGCACCAACAAGCCGGTTTTCAAGTTTCGCCGGAGATTCGCCCAGCAACACGCTGAGGCGATGGATCAGAGTTACCTCTGCTGCGTTCAATCCCGGGAGGGCACTCTCGGTGCTATGCAGCAATGCTTGCTGTCGAGAAACTTCGGTTTCATTCGTTAAACCCGCACGATAAAAGGCCTGTAGAGTTCTGAGCCTTTCCCGCTGGATGTCGATGTTTTCGCGCAGGATCGCAGTCCGTTCCTGTGCGCCGCGTAATTCCAGATAGTTCGTCGCCACCTGAGCCAGCAATCCCACCTGTACCCCATGCCGAGCCTCTTCGGTTCCCGCAGCCTGAGCAGCCATCCCCTCGGCTTCAAGATGCCTGGCACCGAACACGTCTACTTCCCACCGTGCAGCAAGCCCACCGGTGATGACATTGGCGGTGGGTGTGACCAGCTCTATCCCCTGGTTACCCGGTACCGCGATGATTCGGTCAATGCGCTTTTCTCGACCGCCTGATAAAAAGAAATCAACGCTGGGGTACAGTGCTGATTCCGCGACAGTGGCCATCGCGTTGGCCTCGCGCACGCGAGCCGTTGCGATTCTGAGATCGTGGTTCGCGGCCAAAGCCTGGCTGATCAACTCGTTCAGAAGGGGATCATGAAATCCTTGCCACCATTCCTTGAGGTCGGCCTGATTGGAATCGTTTTGAACAACGGGGGCATGATGCCAATCCGTCGGAGTCGATAGCACTACCCGATCACTGACACGCGTTGGTGTACAGCCTGCCAAAACGACTATCATCAAGGCGATGCTTGGTATTAAATAGCGGGCCATTACGGGAATCTCTCCATTAAAAATTACTGAATCCCTGGACACCAGATTTTCATTCGAACCTGCCAGCGACGCATCCGCATGAGAAGGCTCCCGTTTTACCCGAAACCAGGCGGCATACAACGCCGGCAGGAAGAACACGGTCAGTATGGTCGCGATGGTGAGTCCGCCCATGATGGCGATAGCCTGCGGTCCGAAGAAATCGTTGCGCGACAACGGAATCATTGCCAGGATAGCCGCCGCCGCAGTTAACAGGATGGGCCGGAAACGCCGGACGGTCGATTCTACAATGGCGGTCCAGGTATCCCGGCCGGCCTTTTCGTCCTGTTCGATCTGATCCACCAGGATCACCGAATTGCGCATGATCATGCCGGCCAGGGCGATGATGCCGAGTAGGGCCACGAAACCGAAGGGAGCACCGAACAGCAACAGGGCGAACGCGGCCCCGATTACCCCTAGAGGCGCCGTCATAAAAACAAGGAAGGTTCTGGACAGATTCTGCAATTGAATCATCAGCAGGATGAGCGTGACGATCACGACGAGCGGAATCCAAATCAGGATCGATTTCTGAGCGATCCAGGCGTCTTCCTTGGCTGCGCCGGTTTCGATGAAGTAGCCGGCGGGGAGACTGTCTTTGATGGGTTCGAGCTTTGGAACGATCTGCGCAGCTACATCGGGTGCTAACATGCCGTCTGCCACGTCTGCCCGTACCGAGATCGCCGGGAAGCGGTTGCGGCGCCAACGGACGCCGTCTTCGAAGACGGTTTCGAACTTGACGAACTGCGCCAGCGGTGCCGATCTACCGTTGGCCGTCCGAACAGTGACATTGGGCAATTCATCGGCGGCGGCACGTAAGTCCTTTTGCGCCCTCCAGACGATGTCGATGAGCTTGTCGTCCTCGCGGAACTGTCCAACGGGAATTCCCGTATAGTGCGCTTGCAAGGCTTGCGACAAGCTGGAAGTAGAGACACCGAGTGCACGCGCCTTGTCCTGATCGAGTACGAGACGAGACGAAGGAATGCGATCGTGCCAATCGTCGTTCACATCCACCGTGTTGGGGTTGGTGCGCACGACCTCGGCCACCCGGTCGGCGATGCTGCGAACGATCTTGGAATCTTCACCGAACACCCTGAACACGAGCGGATAATCCATCGGCGGTCCGACGTTGAGGCGCATGGTGCGTCCGCGCACTTCCGGGAAATCCGTGGAGAAGGTCAGTCGAAGACGTTGCATGACCCGTTCGCGGACCACATTGTCACGGGTCATCACCACGAATTCGGCGAGATTGGTATTGGCCAGTTGTTGTACGATAAGCAGGAAAAACCTCGGGCTGCCGCCGCCGATATAGGTCGCGTAATTCACCACGTCCTCGTCCGTGGCAAGCAGAGTCTCCATGCGCTTGGCGACCGCTTCGGTTTGCGCGAAGGAACTACCCTCCGGCAACCAGAGGTCGACGATGACTTCCGGCCGATTGGACAACGGGAAAAACTGTTCGGGAACTTGGGTCAGGGTCACGACGCCGACGCCGAACAGTGCCACCGTGCCGATGATCACTGTCTTGCGATGTTCCACGCATCGATCCACCCAGCGGCGCAGACGGTTATAGAACGGCGTGTCAAAAAGGTCGTGGCTGGACTTGCCGCCGTTGCCCTTGGTCTTGAGCATCAGAAAGCCCAGATAGGGCGTGAAGACCACCGCACCGATCCACGACAGCAACAGCGAGATGGCCATCACCTGAAAAATCGCCACGGTGTATTCGCCGGCTTGGGATCTCGCCAAGCCCACCGGCAGGAAGCCGGCAATGGTAATAAGCGTACCGGTCAACATCGGGAAGGCCGTGGCGCGGAAGGTAAAAGTCGCGGCGCGCATCCGATCCCAGCCCTCTTCGAGTTTGCGCGCCATCATCTCGATGGCAATCATGGCGTCGTCCACCAGAAGACCCAACGCGAGAATCAAGGTGCCCAGCGAGATGCGATGAATTTCCATGCCCAAGAGCCACATGCACAGCAGCGTGCCGGCCAGAACCAAAGGCACCGTCAGCCCGACGACGGAGCCAGTGCGAAATCCGAGGCTCAAGAAGCTGACGACCAGCACCGCCGCCAGCGCCTCGAAGAAGGTGCGCAGGAATTCGCCGATGGCCGTTTTGACCACGCGCGATTGATTGGCGACCCGCTCGACCTCGATGCCCACCGGGAGTTCCCCCTCGATCCGAGTCATGGCGGTTTCAAGCGCTTTGCCCAGTTCCAGCACATCGCCTTTCCTGTGCATGGTAACGCCGAGTCCGATGACCGCCTTGCCGTTGAAGCGCATCTCGAATTCCGGCGGATCGGTATAGCCCCGCGTCACCTTGGCGAAATCGCTGACTCTGATGGTCCGGCCTTCGAGACGTACGGCCAGGTTCGCCACGCTCTCCACCGAGTCGAATGGGCCGGTGAGTCGTATGGGGAGATTGCGCTGCGAGGAAAACACCGTCCCGGCCGGCACCATGCCATTCTGCGCCTGGAGTACCTGGGCGACCGCCGCGGTGTCCAGACCCAGTTCGGCCAGCTTCTTGTCGGAAAACTCGACGTAAATCTTTTCGTCCTGGACGCCGATGAGATCGACTTTCTCGACATCCTTGACGCGCAAGATCTGCTGCCGGGCCGAATCTGCCGCAGCTTTCAGCTCGGCGTAGCTGAAGCCTTCCCCGGAAAAGGCATACAGGAGGCTGTAGGTATCGCCGAACTCGTCATTGAAGAAGGGGCCGACGATGCCAGGCGGCAAGCTCATGCGGATGTCACCGACCTTCTTGCGCACTTGATACCAGAGATCGGGAATTTCTTTAGGTGGCGTATCTTCACGGGGTGTAACGAAAATGACCGATTCGCCGGATTTCGAGTAGCTGCGCAGGGTGTCCAGATTTGGCAACTCCTGGATTTTCTTTTCCAGACGGTCGGTCACCTGTTGCTCTGTTTCCAGCGCGGTCGCCCCAGGGTAGAGGGTTTTGACGACCATCACCCGGAAGGTGAATTCCGGGTCTTCCCGCTGTCCCAGCTGGAAATAGGCGACAATTCCGCCGAGCAGCACCAGCACCATGAGAAAACCGGTGAAGGCACGGTGTTCGAGCGCCCATTCGCTCAGATTGAAATTCTTCATGGCTGATACTCCTTGCTTTCGGCGACGTAGCCCTGCATGGCCACCGCGACCTTTTCCGGCAAGCGCACCGCCTGTCCCTCAGCCAGGCGCTGTACCCCGGCGCTAACGACTAATTGTCCGGACACGACTCCCGCAACGACAATGCGCTCTCCGTCTAGTGCCTCGCCCAGCTGAACCGGTACGGATCTGACCGTGCTGCCTCCTTCTTCCACCAGCCACACACGCGGACGTCCAGGCTCGTTCTGCGTGGTGAATACGGCCGAGAAAGGGACGGTGATGCGAGGTGATGTAGTCACGGGAATCCACACCGTTGCCGTCTTGCCGAGCCGTGCTTCATCCTGCCTCTCAAGGAGTGTCGCCTTGACGCGATAGGTGCGGCTGGTCGGGTCGGCCGCTGCCGCGATTTCGCGGATACGCGCCGTATACCGCCGGTCGCCGTCAGCCCACAGGGTCACGCTGACTTTCTGATGGAGATCGATTCCGGCCACGCGCTGCTCGGGGACATCAATATGGATTTCCCTCTCATCAAGACGGGCCAGCTTGATGACGGGCTGACCGGCAGTCACCACCTGCCCCGTCTCGACTTCCAGTCCCGTGACCACACCATCCCGATCCGCCAACAGATCGGTATACTGTAATTGGTTGGTTGCTTGGCTCAGTTGAGCTTCCAACGTCACCACCCGTTCCCTCGCGGTGGTGTACGCAGTGTCGTGCCGGTCGAACTCGGCTGGACTAATGACCCGCTGATTGAGGAGTTCGCGGTAACGCATCAGATCATCCCGGGCAAAATCCCGTTCAGCCTGGGCTGAGTTGAGCTGGGCTTTAAGCGCGTCCGTTCCAAGCCGGTAATCGGTGGAATCAAGACGCGCGACGCGCTGACCTTTGCGCACTCGATCACCCACCTCCACGGGACGGTCAATCATTTTGCCCGATACCCGGAAGGCTAAAATCGTCTCGTATCGTGCCCGCACTTCCCCGGCGAAACTCATCACACCGGCTGCGGCCTCCTCCCCGATTCGGACGACCTTCACGGGCCGTGAGACCTGCTGGGATGGTTTGTCTTGAGGGGTGCACCCAAGAAACATCGTGAGTGGTAGCAGCAGGCAAGCTAGGAATTTACCCCGCACTGCCGGGATCAACATGTTTGGTTTTGTCATTTTGTCTCCTCTCTTGGTTTCTTGTGCCCGAATGGCATGTATCTGTATATGCAAGTACATAATCAAAAAAATACTACCCCGACGGAAGCCCAATCATGTTTCCCGCGAGCTTTCGCAAGAGTGCCGCTCCATTATCCCCAATAAGCCTTTGTGTGCGATCCTGCGCCTTTCGCCATGAAGGAACGATTTGATGCAGAAGATCACGACCTTTCGCCGTAACCTGTAACGGCGAGCCTCGACCGTCTTCTCCATCTATAATCTCTTCTATCCAACCATTGGTCAGCATTATCTTGAGATTACGGGTCAACGTTGATGGGTCGAGGTGAAGACGCTTGCCAATGTCGATACGCCGAACGAGGCCCATCCTCGCCACAGCCACCAGGAGATTCAGTTGTGTTGCTTTCAGACCGAATCCGCGTAATTCATCATCGTAGATGCCGGTGAGAACACGATTGAGTATGCGTGCACGACTCAACAGACACTCACACGCTATCCGATCAATAATACCGTTATCGTGTTTCATTTTGTTCGATTCCATTTCACTGGTGCACAGTGTTGCATATGCAAATAGATCTTGTCAAGCCCAAGTCTGGTCCTAAAGAAGAGGGGTTGGGAGTCTTAATTGCCCTGAGCTGTTGAATAAAGACTCTCGACCCCTCTGTTACGTGATCGAACTCGACCGGAGACGCGGG
Source organism: Nitrospira sp. (assembly GCA_025363325.1). Lineage (GTDB taxonomy): Bacteria > Nitrospirota > Nitrospiria > Nitrospirales > Nitrospiraceae > Palsa-1315. Next base: position 6,652 of record JANYEF010000508.1, read on the forward strand.
GTGGCTGACTACGATCTCCGGGACCAGCAAGACGATTCGTGCCGAGACCGGCCGCATTGTTCCTAACAGGATGCTGAAACAGTCCGCCAGCCTGTCTTGTTCATTTGGTCTGTTCGGTCTGTCTGGTTTGTTTGCTTGAATCAGCCTAACCAGATAGACCAGATTAACCAGACAAACCAGATGAACCTTCCGTGTTCTATTGGTCGGAGCTTTCCGAGGAACTGACGAAGGCCTTGCGGTAGCCAGTTACCTTTTCCAAATAGTGGCGGGTCTCTTCGTAGGGCAGATGTTGGTGCAATTGGTCATAGACGCCGGCTGGTTGGAGGCTGTTGATCTGGTTGACGGCAGCTGTACGGTCGCGCGAAAACGTCCGGAACACGTTGCTCGGGCCGGTATTGTAGGCCGCAATCACGCAGTATTCGCGTGACACGCTGTGCGCCACGCTTTCCAGTTGATTGAACATCAACACATTCAAATAGGCGGTGCCCAACTCGACGTTGTTGGCGGGACCGAAGAGATAATCCCGTGAGGGGGCCACGTCCTGGCCTTTCGCCTTCCGGTATGCTTCCCGCCCACCGCTGGTGGGGACCAGTTGCATGAGCCCGTAGGCCGGGGCCGAGCTGACGGCATAGGGGTTGAAGTTGCTCTCTGTGCGGATGACGGCGAAGACCAGGCTGGGGCTGATGCGATATTGTTCCGCAAACTGGTGAACCAGCGTTCGATATTTGTCCGCCTGCTTCATGGCGAGATTGGACACCATCGGGATCTTGACGTAGTGGGCCGTCTTTTTGGCTCCATCCTGGTCGATCACGCGCGTGGAAGATTTCTTCTCTAGGAGATAGACGGCAAACGGCTCGGCTTCTGCCGGCGTGCGCATTGGTTTGCGTTGCTGATCGAGGACGAGGCCGAACAGGTAGGGCTCCTTGTCGCCGGTGAGGACGATTTCTTTGTCGGAAAATAAATCGACTGCTCGGGGATCCTGCGGGGTCAGGATCGTCGTAATGACCGCATTCTTGAGACTACGCTGGGGGTCTTGATCGTCCAGCGTCTCGACCAGGATCTCTCCCGCATCAAAGTCGACGATGGCCCGGCTCTTGTAGTTCTGCGTGTACTTCACATACTTCTTGCGTTCGGGCAGTTTGACTTCGTCCTTTCCCCAGGTCTTTCCGATGTTTACCCCGAGGGCGGCGAGGATGGTCTCAAAGTCTTTCTTTGCCTCGCGCAGATCTCTGAACAGCGCATCAGGGTCGCGCGCGTACTGGTCGAGACGCTTCTTGGCGATCTGCGCCGGGTCCTTTCCTGAAGCGAGATCGATGATGGCCTGTCCGGTCTGGCCCTTGGTGACTCGTTCAGCCGCTGTGAGGACCCGGTCGGTTGTCTCACAGCCGGAGGCGAGCAAGGCGAAGACGAATATCAAGAACGAAGTAAGTGAGGCCGATGGACGCATGGGCGCATTGTACAGATTTTTTCATGATCTACAAGGGCGTAGGGAGTGGACTAGCCCGGTGAGTCCCCTGTGCTCGGACAACGCGCGGCTTGAGAAAACCCTCGTGGGTTCCCGCAGTGGAGGACTCATTCAGGCCATCCTAGGATAACGTAAACGAGCAAGAGTCTGCTCGCCGCTCCTAACTCCATCGGCCTTCGACGTGCAAATTATGACCCTCGTGATCGTTGACTTGTGAAAGGGAGAGTCTCGTGGCTGAGACGAACATCATGCTGTCGCGATTATTGAAGCAGGCAGTACAGATATTCGAGCCGTGGCTGTTTCAGAACAAGAACCGTATTCCGCTCGAATAACACCTCTCACCTCTCGATGTACCCGTCGATGCCCGACGTCCGATTCACGACGGCGGGCGGCCCATTCCTGTCTGTCGATTACGTAAAATGCTTAGGTTCTCGCTCTCTTTGAGGTTATATTTCTCTTGGCCCCACATCCCATTCGCCATGAGTGATCGTAAAGAGACGCAACTATGAGTATCCTGATCGTCGATGATTCTGAAGATCAGCGTGAATTGCTCGCGCTGATCCTGAAGACAGCTGGGTACCGTTCTTTGCTGTTTACGGAGTCGGCCGAAGAGGCATTGAAACGGTTAGGCATCGGTGCCGATCCCCGTCCATCCGAACGAATTGATGTCGTGCTGATGGATTTCTTGATG
>JANYEF010000563.1 GCA_025363325.1 Nitrospira sp.
CAAGACGGGTTTGAGATCTTATGCTGTAGTACAGCTCCGGACGGAAAACGTCCATCGATCCTGTTACAACCTCGTTGGGTTTCAGACGAAATTGACCTACGGAGAGCAAAAGCAGGTGTTTCGCATGATTCCCGGCCTTGAGCAGGCAGAGTTTCTCCGTTACGGCAGCCTGCATCGCAACACCTTCATCAATTCCCCCACACTCCTGCGCAACACCCTCCAGTTCAAAGCGCGCGGCACCCTCTTCTTTGCCGGACAGCTGGTCGGCGTCGAGGGCTATACGGACTCCGCCGCGATGGGAGGGTTGGCCGGCATCAATGCTGCCCGTGGTCTGGCAGGATTGCCGTTGGTCACGCCCCCGCCCACCACTGCGCATGGCTGTCTGCTGTCGTACATTACGGCCACGGACCCTCGTCATTTTCAACCGATGAATACGAATTTTGGACTCTTCCCCCCCCTTGCGACACCGACGAAAGACAAGGAGCGCAAACGACGGCTCACGGGACAACGGGCACTTGAGGACCTGACGTCATGGATGACGCAATTCGAGCTTTCATGACGTTCCTTGAGCTGGAACGTCATGCGTCGCACGAAACAGTGCGCAGCTATGCTTCGGACCTCCGACAGTTTCAGGCCTTCATGAGCGCGGAGCATCCTGGCATGCCCACGCTCAATCCCGCTGCCGTGAAGACGGAGTCCATTCGGGCCTACCTTCACTGGTTAGACCGCAAGCGTGAGAAAAGCACATCGATGGCCCGAAAGCTCGCCTCCCTCCGCAGCTTCTATCGCTATCTGCAACGAGAGGACATGGTCGGCCTCAATCCTGCCGAGGCCATTAGGACGCCGAAACAGGCGAAACATCTTCCGCGTGTCTTGACCAAGGACGATGCAGCAGCGCTGATGGAGTTTCCTGCCGGCCAAACAGGATCGTCGGCCCGCGACTGTGCGTTACTGGAGACGCTCTATTCAACCGGGGCTCGCGTGAGTGAACTCGTAGGGATTAATCTCGAAGATCTCCGTGCCTCCGAGGGGCTGGTCCATCTGCGAGGAAAAGGTCGGAAGGAGCGCATCGTGCCGATCGGAGATGTGGCCCTGCGAGCCATTCAGGCATATCTGGATCAGCGGCCCCTGATGGACTCTCGAGATCTGACGACGAAGCGCGCCTCTTCCCCGATCTTTCGGAACAGCCGAGGGGGGCGGTTGACGACTCGGAGCGTGGCTCGCATCGTGGCCCACTATTCGAACCGGCTTGTCGGCGGTCCCGTGAGTCCTCATACGTTGCGGCACTCCTTTGCCACCCATCTCCTCGATGAAGGGGCCGACTTGCGATCGATTCAAGAGATGCTTGGGCATGCCTCATTGAGTACAACGCAAAAGTATACGCACCTGGCGACGGATCAACTCCTAGCCGTGTACGATAAGACGCATCCGCGAGCCGGTCGCCCGACCACTGTACGTGCCGTCAAGGACGGTAAGCCATGATGATCTTACGGTTACCGACGACCCTCTGTGTCAGGCGAGAGTCGGGAGGCGCGCGAGAAGAGAACTTGCGTGTCTCGCTTTTCGCGCTTTTCTCGCCATGGGAGCCAGGATATGAACAGACTGATTAAAAAAGCGAACGTGCTGATCGAAGCGTTGCCGTACATTCGCACGTTCAAGGGCAAGACGATTGTCATTAAATATGGCGGGCATGCGATGACCGATGCGCCGTTGAAAGAGAAGTTCGCCCAGGATGTCGTGCTTTTGAAATATGTGGGTCTCAACCCGGTCATTGTGCACGGCGGGGGACCCCAGATCGATAAGATGCTCCAGCGCGTGGGCATCGAAGCCAAGTTTCGCCATGGGGTGCGGGTGACAGATGAGGCTACGATGGAAATCGTGGAGATGGTGCTGGCCGGCAAGATCAACATGGAAATCGTCGATCTCTTGAATCGCCATGGCGGCCTTGCGGTCGGCTTGAGTGGAAAGGACGGCGGGCTCATACTCTCTCGACCGCTCACGGCCAAAGCCTGGGCGGCAAGTCTGGAAAAGGATCTCGATGACGGCGAGGGGGACGAGGATTTTGGCTTCGTAGGAGAGGTCCAGTCTATCGACCCCACTCTGGTGCGGAAACTTCAGCAGGATCATTACATTCCCGTCATCGCGCCCATCGGCACCAATCGGGAAGGGAATACATACAATATCAACGCCGATCTGGTGGCCGGGGCAATGGCCGCCGCGCTGGGAGCTGAAAAACTGGTGATGATGACCGATGTGAAAGGCATTCGCGATGCGAAGGGGCGCCATCTCTCGACGGTCTCACGCAAAGACGTGCAGCGAATGGTAAAGAAGGGCACGATCAGCGAAGGGATGCTACCCAAGGTGCATGCCTGTTTGGATGCGCTCGGTGGCGGCGTCGGTAAGGCCCATATCATCGACGGTCGAATCCCCCATGCCATTCTTCTCGAAGTGTTCACCCGTAAAGGTATCGGGACGGAGATCGCATCGTAATCGGTGAATCCAATCGGTCTCTTGCTGTGTTGAACCAGCGCCTCCGAATCAACCGCCATCTTCAGGCCCTCGTCGGCGAGCGTCATCCTGAAACGAGTCCTCGCGCGCTTCGAAAGGCGGCACACTATCTGGCGACGCAGTTTGCCAAGTCCGGCTGGGCCGCCAGCGCCCAGCTCATGAGTGCGTGGGGCAAGATCTATCGCAATGTGGTGGCGACCAAGTACCCGGGCTGGCCCGGACAAGGAGAGGAGCTGCCCCCACTCCTGATCGGGGCCCACTACGACACCGTGTCCGGGTCTCCGGGCGCGGATGACAATGCGAGTGGCCTCGTGGTTCTCCTCGAAGTGGCTTCGCGCCTTCGCGCACAGCCTCTCGCGCGACCCGTTTGGCTCGTGGCATTCTGTCTTGAGGAGCAGGATCGACTAGGGAGTCAGGCGTTCGCGTCTCGTCTAAAATCCGAGCGCCGGGAGTTGGCCGGTGCAATTATTTTGGAATGTGTCGGGTTCGCCAGGAGCGAGGCCGACACGCAGCAGGCCCCACCTGGCATACCCATCGCGGTGCCGACCCAAGGAGACTTTCTTGCCATTGTGGGCAACGAGGCATCCCGGTCTTTGGTGAGTCAGCTTGAACAAGAGACCCGGCGGCATGCGGCCCAGCTCAAGACGCTGTCATTAGTGGTGCCAGGCCGAGGGGAGGCCATGCCTCATACCCGTCGCAGCGACCATGCCTCGTTCTGGGATGCAGGCTATCCAGCCGTGGTGCTGACCGATACGGCGAATTTCCGGAATCCGCATTACCATCGTGAGACCGATACCGTGGATACACTGAATCTCGAATTTCTCTCTAACGTGGCAGCGGCAGTGACCGCGACTGCGATTCAGATCGCTGGAGTCCGACCATGAAGACGAGTCGCACAAAGCTGGCCCCCGCAACCCGCCATCTCGTAACCGAGGTCTATGGCCGTCTCGACTATGGCGCACTGGGACCAGTCTACTGTTATGAAGGCGGCGATGAGTTCTGGCGAGCGAAGCGAGGGCCCTGTGACCGTCTCGGGAGTCGGGTCGCCGTGGTGTTAAGGCGGAAACTAGGACGGGGCGGCCGCAGTCTCTACGTCGGTGCCGGGGTGGCGGAACTTCCCGCTTTGATTATGGAAACGATGGAGCTGGGTCGGACGGTGGAACCCTACAATCTCCGGAGAGCCGAAGTCGCAGCCCTCAACCGTGCCTGCCACTCGATTCCCCTCACGTTCCATGCGGTTGATGCGGCTGGCGCGAATGGCAGATTTGATCATCTCTGGATGGTCAGCGTGTTGAATGATCCTGAGCGGTTCCCGCATCTGTCGCCTCTGTCTTATGGACGAGGCAATCCTCTCACCCTCAACCCCCTGAAGTTTGGTACAGAGCGCCGCATCGTGCGTGGGTTGGTTGCGCGTTGCATGGGAAAGCTCGCGAAGCCTGGCCTCGTCACGACCACCACAGAAGAAGTCGTATGGATTACCGAGTGGTGCCACCGACATCGAGTGCCCTACCGGGTGGGGAAACGCTATTATCCAACGGCACTGGTAGGCGACCCGATCTGTTTTATTCAGATCGGCAAGGGAAGTTAGCAGGCTGCGGAAAAGGTCCGTCAGCGGAAGAAGGCTGTTATTTGGTTTATTTGGTTTGTCTCGTTTGTTTGGTTGAACGAAACTAACCAGATGAACCAAATCAACCAGATAAACAAAACAAACCAGATCAACCAGATAGACCGGGCTGTTAAATTTGGAAGCCGGGCTTGGTTTTTGATGAGTTGTCTAAGTACTGGCCTGCGTACTTCACGTAGTTCTCCGCCGACTCCTTAATCCACACGAGTTCGGCTTCTGACACCGCGCGCCGAACACGGCCCGGCGATCCAAGGATCACGCTCTTCGGCGGCACAATCATGCCTTCCACCACCAGCGCGCCGGCCCCCACAACCGAATCCTCTCCGATCACGGATCCATCCATCACAATGGCTCCCATCCCGATCAGCGCCCGATCCTTAATCGTGCAGCCGTGGAGTATCGCTCCGTGGCCGATGGTCACCTCGTTGCCAATGATAAGCGGATGGGTATCGTGAGTGACATGCAACATACAGAGGTCCTGCACGTTGGTCCGGTCACCGATCCGGATATAGTGCACGTCCCCGCGAATGACGGCATGGAACCAGACGCTACAGTGCTCGCCCATCACGACATCACCGATGACGATGCCGGTCTCTTCGACAAAACAGGAGGTCGGAATGGTGGGTTTGATGCCTTGAAAGGTGCGGATCATACAGCCCACTGTAGGGGAATCGGCCCGCGACCTGCAAGGGGCGATTGATTGACAGGCTTTTCAACCCTCCCGTAGACTGCTCCCTATGCCTTCGCGATTGATCACCCCGTCTCGCCCGAGCAGCAAGAAGACCACCATTGGTTTCGTCAACCTGGGTTGTTCGAAAAACCAGGTCGATTCAGAAGTCATGTTGGGTACGTTGGTGGGGGACGGGTTTGCCCTAACCGATAACCCGAAGAAAGCCGAAGTGGTCATCATTAATACGTGTGGCTTCATCGAAGAGGCCAAGCAGGAGTCGATCGATACGATCATTGCGCACGGCAAGCTGAAGAAGTCAGGATCCTGTCGTGTGTT
>JANYEF010000031.1 GCA_025363325.1 Nitrospira sp.
CACGGAACCTCCTTCCTCAAGCACAATGCCAAATGGGCTTACGAGAGTCGCTTTGGCCGCAATGCCGGCCTGTGCAAATGTTTCGAGGAGCGCCTCCCTGGTCGTGACCAGTCGGTTTACTCGCAATGTCATCGGAGGCGCGACACTGACCCCCTCGCAGGCCGCTTCCGCAGAGGCCAGGCCCAGACGTTCCACCCATCTACGACTGAGCCAGCTTGGGATCGAGTACCGCACAGCGAGAGCCTGCGCGGCATCATGATCCATGCTGGGCCAGGGCTGAAGAGGTTGGCGCAAGAGACCACGCAACACTGCATTGACGAGCCCGCTCCAATCCCTGCCCACTGTGCCGGCAAAAGCCCTAGCTAGATTGACTGATTCGTTAACCGCGGCAGACTGCGGGATGCGATCTAAAAATAGAAGTTGGTAGGCGCCGAGCCTGAGCACCATCTGCACAGCGTCCGGGAGGCGAGAAAGCGGTTTGTCCAAGACCGGCTCAAGCCGCCAATCGATGGTCGCAAGGCGCCGCAAGACGCCATAGGTGAGTTCCACCGTAAGGGCTCGCTCCCTGCTGTCGAACGAGCATCGCGCGAGGGCGCGATCTAATAAAACATCTACCCCCTCCTCGCTCTTCTCGGACTCCACCAACAACGAGAGAGCGATCGCACGGGCTGACGGTGCGGTCTGTGCAGTAAATAGGGATCGAGGACCAGACGCCATAAGGGACTCAGGACAGGGACGGCCAGAGTGTTTGATGAACGGACAGGATGCTAGGAAAGGGCCGATTCACCTAACAGCAATCCAACGGCAATAGGGTGTCCTGCCAAGTATTGAGATACGCCCATGCGACGGCTATTAGCCGGCTGCAACTCCATCACGGCAAGGATTCCCTCCCCGGTCGCAACATGAATCGCCTCATTGGTGATGGCGACGACTGCCCCCGGAGGCTTCGTCAATGGTCCTGGGAGCGCCAGGGCTCGCCAGATCGTCCAGCGGTCACCTCCCACGGTTGTGAAGGCCCCGGGCCAGGGAGAGAGTCCGCGGACCCGGTTGGCCAGAGCAGTGGCTGGCAGGGCCCAATCGATCGCACCATCTTCCTTTTTCAGCAACGGCGCCAAGGTCGCTCGTGAAGAATCTTGCCGTCTCGGCAGGAGTGCGCCGGTCTTGAGTCGGATGATCGTCTCGACCAACAATCTGCCTCCGAGCTCAGCCAAACGTGGTGAGAGGGTGTCCGCGGTATCGTCCGGAGTAATAGGGATAGCCTCTTGGAGCAACATGGCGCCAGTATCCATCCCCTCATCCATCTGCATAGTCGTAATTCCTGTTTCGGTCTCGCCGTTGATGATGGCCCACTGGATCGGACCAGCGCCGCGATATTTGGGAAGAAGGGAACCATGCACATTGATACAGCCGAGCGGGGGGAGCGAGAGGATCGCCGGAGGCAAAATGCGCCCAAACGCCGTAACTGCAATCAGGTCCGGTTTCCACCCAGCCAGAGTGTGGAGAAATTCAGGATCCTTCATCTTGAGCGGTTGTAGCAAATGAATCTGCTGACGCTGGGCCAGAAGTTTCACCGGTGACGGCGTAAGAATTTGTCCGCGCCCTTTCGGACGATCTGGTTGAGTGACAATGCCGACAACGGAATCCTCCGACCTCAACAAGGCCTCAAGAGAAGCCGCCGCAAAATTTGGCGTACCCATGAACACGAGACGCATGTTATCGCTTTAGCATTGCAGGTGGGCGAAAGCAACTTAGATACGCGGACATTGGCTTGACTTGCCGTTCAACGCTTTGTTAGCATCCGCCCGCGGGGTGGAGCAGCCCGGTAGCTCGTTGGGCTCATAACCCAAAGGTCGCAAGTTCAAATCTTGCCCCCGCAACCAACCGGTTGCTTCTAACAGATCCAACGCCATGACACCTCACTTCTCGTCAAGTCCTTGCTCTTTTTTTGCCCACGAGACCTTGCCAGAAAATACGGTAAGCGTTTGACGGAAGACCATGAGGTGATATAGTCGGCGAGCAATTGGCGCAGGGCGAGGAGACGCTATGCACTTCGTTCGTATTGGCAAGAAAACCTTAAACCTCGATAATGTGACCTACTGCGAAGCACAGATTTGGCAAGATGAGATGTCGCTAAAGGTTCACCTCGTCGGATCCGCTAACAATACCCCGCTGGTACTTGCCGAAGAGGATGCCAAGCAATTATGGAAGTACTTGGAGTACGTCGCTGAAAAACCTGCCTAACACCCTCACTGCCTCAACTCTCCAATCTCTATTTGTACGCTCGCTTCGCTTTGTGGTCCTACGGACGATTGAGGCCCCTGTGGCTTCTGATGGTTCCAGAATCTCAACAATGCTTCCTGATGACCACACGAGATCAGAGGCGATCGATTAGTACGCTTGGCCTGCGTGAATAGGCGGGGCGCTCATCACAACCGGCATGACCCAACCGTCCTTTTTGTAGCTACGATAGTATCCAAGCACCTTTTTGACATATTCCTGTGTTTCTTTATAGGGTGGAATCTGTCCATATCGATCCACCTTGCCTTCGCCTGCGTTATAGGCAGCCAAGGCGAACCGGATGTTTCCATGGAACCGGTCCAGGAGGTAGCGCAAGTGCTTGGCCCCACCGGTGATATTGTCGTTCGTATCGTAGAGGTTACGCACGCCATGCCGGATGGCGGTTTCCGGAATCAGCTGCATGAGTCCTACCGCTCCCGCCTTTGAGATTACGGTCGGATTAAAGGAAGACTCGGCCTTCATCACCGCAAGGAGCAAGGCCGGTTGAACGTGGTGCTGTTGAGCTGCACGGCTGACCGCTTGCTCAAGTTCTAGATCCGACACACCAATGTGATACCGGGCCTTGCGGCGAACTGCTGTGATACGCACATTTGTCGGTACGTTCGTGAAGCTCACCTGACCCGTGGGGCCGACGTATCCATAGACCGGCGCATCGGCTCGGACAGAGGGAGCCCAAGTCGCTATCAGTATCAGGACTGCGCAGGCAAAAAATCTAGCGAAACCCATCCGCCTGAGTGTCAGGCGTCCTGAGTTATCACGATATGGTTCGCTGTGAAGTTCAAGCCTGTTCATCTTTGTTTTCCCCCTCTGCCGAAACCTATGTCACTCTGCGGCGCGTCTTTCATGTTGCTCAGTAGATGACCCTGTTCTGTGACGCTGTAAACGCAGGTTCTATGCCGTCTGGCAGGGAGGAGAAAATGCTTGGTTATTTTATAATTCCATTAACTTATGCTACCTATGACTCCCACCTTTGGTAGGGAGCTTATGGGGGGGGTCTTTCCTCTTTTTGGCTCTCCCTGCCGCACTTTGCGGTTCGTTGGAGAGTGCTGCAGGAGACCCCCAATCTCTCTTGTGCCAGATCCCATGAACGAGGGGCCCTCTCGCGTGCTGAAGGAAGACTGTGGTACGCTATGCTCTCCAAATCGTCTGTCCGAGAAGGAGTCGATTGCCATGGCGAAACTTCGGTACTGCGAACGAGTCCACACGCACTTCCCCGTTGTGTTCGCTAGTGAGGCCTATGTGGGGGAGGGGACCGTGTTCAACGTGTCCGTCCCTGGCTGCGCCGTGCACAGCCGAAAACGAGTACAGCCTGGCTCTTATCTTGAGATGAGAATGCTCGTGCCAGACGCCACGTCTCCGCTCCGAGTCGGATTAGCTAAAGTACGCTGGTGCGAGGGACGACGGTTCGGAGTCGAATTTATTCAAATGCCTGGTGAAGACCAAGTTCGGTTAGGTCGGCTCGTCAAGAAAGAGGTTCCGCTCGCACTGCCACCTCGATTCAGCGCGTGGCAAGGGGCACATTCCTGATAATCACACAGGCTAGTGAGGGTGAAGGCGTATGCCGAGAAGTCTACTGCTCATCATGATACTGTTCCTGGCAGGCTGTGCTGAGCCCTATACGGTGTTCCATAATCAGACGGGCCAGCCGATCATACTGGGTCGACGGTCATATTCTTACGAAGGCTGTCTCTCCACGATGCGCGAGGAGGCGGCTCGACTTGGGGTCTCGCTGAGTACGGTTCAGGTGAAAGGCTCTTGGGAAGGTCGGTCTCTCCTCTGGCCCTTTGAGCCAGGGTACGCCTGCGAAGGGGCTATCGGCTCCGAACATCTGCCACGTGGAATCTATCCGAACGTCCCGCCGCTCTCACCTCAAGGATAATCATCGCCCACTTCCTGCTCCTTTTAACTTCATCCACCTGCCCAAGAATACGGCAGAGGATTCTCTTTATTAATCCCCTAATAGGCCTGTTGACAATACCACTGCTGGTGCAGTATTACTCGACTAATACTACCAGATGTACCTGTGAGTACCCCTATTTTGGCCTACGCTCAATTTATTTTGCCAAAGACCAGACGTAGAAAGGAGGTGGCTCGCTTTGAGCTCGCTGCGTTATTCGCATTTCAGGAGCCGGTAACGGAAAGTTTCACCGGTATTTTGGCAGATGTATTTCGTTCGTTTGCTGCACACTATCAAAAATAATTTACTTCACAAGGAGTTGTAATGGAAGACCTGGTCATCGAAGAAGAGGGCGCCTCATCCGCACTTAAAATTACGCTTGGTGATTTTCTCGTCTTCATCAATTGGATGAATCAAACCGAAAAATGCCTCGATCGAGCTGAAGCCTTACCGACTCTCCCTGACTTGGATTCAGGCAAGGTCAAAGGCTGGGTCCAACTCGTGCAGCGACTTGAGGAACGCTTCCGCCGGAGTGAAGAAAAGAAACTGGCGCTCGAAGCGAACGTGATCGCACAGGAAGCGCAGTTAGGGCAACTCTTGTCGCACTTGCATGCGAATATTGCCTCGCTCTACGACAACCTCGGACAATCGCAAAAAGCCGAAGAGGTTCGTCGCCGAGCTGAAGCACTCCATGTAGGCTAGAAGTAGGGTGCCGCATCCCAGATCGTCTGTCGCGGCTCCACTTGACCGCCCTTCGTAGTTATCAGGATCGAATACCTTTGGCCTGCATCTTCTTGCAAGGAGCGCTCATGGTCTTAGCCGGGGAGAGTGGTATCGTTCGCCCTATGCTGTAATGCATGTCCGTGGCGTGGAACTCCTTTCGAGTTTCACGCCCCTCCCTGACTGTATTTTCGCATTTGCTTTATCCACCCTCGGTTCTTGGCTATAATCACCCTCTCATAGTAGCCAGCCTTAGGGGCTCATGCGATAGCGAGGGTGCCCAATGATCAAAGTGCTCCTCGTCGAAGATAATGACGTCGATGCTCAGCTCACGCAGGATCTCCTTTCTGAGTGGAGTATTGACGAGTTCCAGATAACCCGTGCGAAAACGCTGGGAGAGGGGCTCACGCTTCTCAGCCGTGAGCGGTTCGATGCAGTGCTCTTAGACCTTTCCCTCCCGGATGCATTCGGTCTCCCGACGGTCAGACAAGTCCATGCCACCAGTCCAACAATCCCCGTTGTCGTCCTGAGCGGCGTGAGCGACCAAAGCCTGGCTCTTCAAGCCGTCCAACAGGGGGCGCAGGATTACCTCGTCAAAGGTCAGGGTCATCCCGAGCTGTTAGCTCGTGCCGTCCGTTATGCCATTGAGCGGAAACGCTCTGAAGAACGCCTTACTTACCTTGCACAGTATGATCACTTGACCGGGCTGGTAAATCGTAGCCTTTTTCGTGATCGGCTGGTTCAAGCCATGGCTCGAAGCAAGCGCCTGCAACAACCGATTGGTCTCATGCTCCTTGATCTCGATCGATTCAAGGCGGTGAATGATACCTTTGGCCACGACATGGGTGACGAACTACTCAAGGCTGTGTCTGAGCGACTCAAGACCTGTGTGAGGGAAGTCGATACCGTGGCCCGGATGGGCGGGGACGAATTCACGATTATTCTAGAAGGGGTCTGTTCCGAACAGAACATCCTCGTGGTGGCGAAACGCATCACGGAATCCATTGCCGCGCCATTCGAGCTAAAGGGGCACAACATCTCCATCGGCGTCAGCATCGGAATTACGATTTATCCTCACGACGATCATCCCGTTGACGAATTACTGAAGCATGCCGACACGGCTATGTATCGAGCGAAACAGCAAGGTGGCAGCGCGTTCCACCTTCACGAGATTTCCGGGACACACTCGGTCAATATCCTTCCGTAACGTGCGTCTTGCTACGGACGTTGTGCAAATCAAGACCGGAGTTGCCTTCTTTATTCTACGCACTGATTCCCAGATTGACGGTGTCCTCAATACCCTGTCTACTCATCGGCCGATGTCACCTAACGGCTGGTCCGTCACGATCAAGGTCCCGCGCGGATTGGGGGCAAGAATGTTCGAGGTATCGAGCGCCTCTCGTCCGGGAGTAGGGTGGCAGTCGGGAGTCATTACCAACCCCCAGTGCTGATTCTCGCTGCACGAATTGTCGACGAGGAGCGCTTCCGCGTGATGAAAAAGTAGAATCCCGCTCAGCATATTCTCCCGGCACCGGTTCCTGACGAGCTCCGGATGGCTCCCAGGGTCCCGCACCGCAATACCGAAGTGGTGGTTCCTCCTGCAGATATTGTCGGCGATCCTCGGCTGTGCCCCGGCAAACACAAAAATCCCCGATTCGCGGTTGCCGCAGACATCGTTCTCAATAAATGTCGGCCGAGATTGCGGACCATAAATCACCACACCGGACAGAATACCCTCCGTGGCACGACACTGGGTCACAGCACAAGAGGAATCGAGCAGGTTCATCGCGGAATTCTGATCGCTTCCAACGTATCGAAAGGTGATGCCGGAGATGCGTCCGCTTGGGACTTGCTGGAGATAGAGGGGCCCCCCTCGACGTGAAAAAATCTGCACCTCGTCTCGACCGGCTCCCACCAAATGAATTGGTCGCCCCGTGATAAAGACTTTGTCCTCATAGATCCCCGGACGAACAAAGACCTGGTCATACTCTCCAGCATCGAGTAGTGCCGCACTGGGTCGCGAGTATGAGTCGCCGTCATTCGCGTCGACGATCAAGGTCTTTCCTCCGAGTGGATTCGGCGGAGGATCAGTCTTCATGTCCAACTCCCTTCACCGCGCCTTTCTCCCTCTCAGAGTCGTCGCTCTACTTCGGAGACTTTGATCTGAGCGATCGGGTGGCATTATTTCGACCACAAGCAAGCAAGTCAAGTTCTCCACAAATCATTTACTGAAGCCACTTCGCTGAGAAGTTGGCTCCACTCTGTCAAGCGAGGGGACTGACGCACAGATCGTACAAATCTGTCGCTCAGGCAGGGGCAGTCACTCGATAATGTTCGCTATTCAATGGCGCCAAGCTAGTGGATTGTCGTCGGTTTTAGCCACACCAGATAGTGGCATGGTGGCATGGCGATTGCGATATCGACGAGGGGATGGTTACCGAGACCGTGCGGAGCAGTACGGAGGTATTACGATGAAGACGCTAATGATCGTGCTCCCAGGATTAATTGCGGTGCTGTTTTCTCTCAATCTCGCCGTCGCCGCCCCCTCCAACATGCAGGATTCGTCTCGGCATCTCTATGATCGAGTGATGGAGGAGTTCAAGCACAGGGATTATGAGGCCGCGCTGGCTGGTTTTCGATTCTTTCTCGAACTCCACGGGCAGTCCTCGCTGGCAGCCAATGCGCAATACTGGGTGGGAGAATGTCAGTACCGATTAGGGCGCAACAAGGAAGCCTTGAAATCGTTCTACCACGTCGTGTCCTACTACCCTCTCAGTCCAAAACTTGCCGCCTCTACCTTAAAGATTGGGCAAACATACACCAGGCTGAAGGATCACGAGAAGGCTCGTATGATGTACGAGCGAGTGGTCGATCAATATCCAGAGAGCGCAGAAGCTGAGTTGGCACGGAAAGCTCTCGACGCGGCGCCGATGCGGGATGAGGAGCCGACCCCTCAACTGACCGGCAACAGCCCTCCAGACTAGATCCACCTCAAGACAGATAGAGGACATATTGGCAATTAGCAGCGGCAGTCACTCGTCATCGCCGACGCCAAGCAGTTGAGCCAATTGAGGCACTGTATAGGATGTGTGGGGCTTCAAGGTTGTCAACGTGATGCCAGCTGCCTGCAGGACAGACTGGATTTCCCGTGTCCGATTGACCTCGTGTTGCTGGGGGGGGAAACCTTCTTCAAGCAACACAACTTGCTCCGCAGTTTTCGTTCCTGGGTGAACCAGCACAAAGTCGAGTTGCTTCAGCGCGATCTGTCTCAACACCTGCGACCGAACCTTTCCTTCCGCCTCGACGCTGACAACAGACCAGAGTGGAACTCTCGCAAAGACAAGATAATGGTCTTCCACGGCCAAACGTATGAGATTGTAGAGCAGGAGATCAGTGTCAGTTAGCAGAGGCTGGGGACGAAGCGTGACGCCAGGAGGAATGACAAAGGTTTCTTTCTTGACCGGCCCACTGGTTGACGAGACCCACAGCCGCCAAATCAGGAAAGCCATGATCGCAATGACAAGACCGATGAATACATTCTCCATTGTGGCAACTATCGCGCAGGAAGGGATTCACGCCAGCGAGGCCCGTTCGGCACAATCGTGCCAAGGAGTACCGGATGGTTCGCGCCCGTCACAGACGGGATGTTGCCCCACTGCCCCGTCACGGTTTGATAGGCTAAGAGGGCAAAGGCCACCGCCTCAAACACCTTACTGTCCCACCCCACCGCCTCAAATGTGGTGACCGGAACCGGAGCGAAGACTGTCGTGAGATGGCTCATGATCGCGCGGTTACGGATGCCACCGCCACCCACCACCACTTCATCGATCTCACCGCTGATCCACCGTCGCGAAGTTCCCACCGCTTTGGCCGTCCACATGCTGCAGGTCGCCAACAGATCTTCGATCGAGAGTTTCCGTTGCTGCTGAATTGCGATCAGTTCCTCAATGAGATCAGGGCCGAATGCTTCCCGCCCGGTCGATTTGGGCGGCCGCTTGGACAGAAAGGGATGCGCGAGCAGCTTGCCCAACAGTCGTGAATCGACCTGCCCTTTCATGGCCAGTTTTCCATCACGATCCATCAAGAGTCGTCCGTCCGTCAACCGCAGCATGAGACTATCCAGCACCATATTGGCCGGCCCCGTATCGAATGCCTGTACCCCGCTGAGGTGCCCCCCTTTCGGCACATACGTCACGTTGCTGATGCCCCCGAGATTCACCACCAACCGTGCACGGCGCGCATGTTTCAAGAGCAGCGCATGTGCTACGGGTGTTAGCGGAGCCCCTTGGCCTCCTGCGGCAATGTCACGCGAACGGAAATTGGCCACGGTAGTAATTCCAGTGCGCTCGGCAATCACCGCCGGCTCGGCAATTTGCAGGGTTGAACGAATGGCGCCGACTCCCGGCGCATGGATACCATGCGGAAGGTGGTGCAGGGTTTGGCCATGAGAGCCGATCAGCGCCACATCGCTTGGCAGGATTTTCGCTTGCCGAATCACATGCAGCGCCGCGTTCGCGAACCATTCGCCGAGCAACGCATTGAGGTGACACACATCTGCGACCGTCCCCGAGACTGACGCGGAGAGAATGCGCTGCTGTAACGAGCGTGGATAGGCCAGCGTGTCTGCTGCGAGCGTCCGTGCCTTTAGGGCGCGACCTCGTCCGGTAATGTCCACGAGTGCAGCATCGACCCCATCACCGGATGTGCCGGACATGAGTCCCACGACGTACATTCCTTGACCCCTCCAGTGATCATCTAGCTAGAGCTGTAGGATCGCTACGCTAATGGAACTATCTGGTGGGGTCAAGTAGGGAAGACATCACAACCGAACTCCAGCAGGCTGCGGAAACATTATGTTGGCATGCTTGACTTCGAAGTTCTGCACGTGTGGCACAAGCCCGGTCTGTCTGGTTATCTGGTCTCTCTGGTTCATCTGGTTAGTTTCGTTCAACCAAAAAACCAGACAGATCAGACAAACTAAACAACGGTTTTCATACGCTGGCCGATGTTTTCAGTATCCTGGGAGAGCTCAACCTACGTCGTTGCGTTGACAACAAGAGGGCCCAATGTTAGCGTCCTCGACCATGCCGAATCTTCGTTTGGTGCGCCTTCTCTGGGCCATCCTCATTTGTCACAGTTTGCTTTTCGCGCCGCTGCTCCTTGCCGCCGCTCCTATGGAGCCTCTCAATATCGTGGTCACAATTCCTGTCTTGAAGGACCTGACCGAACAAGTCGGCGGACCCCACGTACGGGTAACCTCCCTACTGAGCGGCTATGAAAACGAACATACCTATTCCCCTAAACCGAGCGATCTCGTCGCCGTCCGGAAAGCTCGGCTGCTGTTCGAAGTCGGTATCGGGCTTGAAGTTTGGGTGTCCTCGTTGGTGAAAAACGCCGGGAGCGCATCACTCCGAGTCGTCACCACGTCCAAAGGCATCGCGCTTCTCCGCGACAAATCGGACCATGACGGCGAGGCTCATGCCGGCGGAGAAGATGAACGGGGGAATCCTCACGTATGGATGGATCCTGAGAATGCGATGACGATGATGCGGCACATCACGGAAGCACTCATTCAGGCAGACCCGACGCATGCGGCGGAGTACCGAACGAATCAGGCCTCCTATCTTCGTAAACTAGACCAACTACGAGGGGACCTGAGTGAACGGATCACACGCGTGGCCGACCGGCGATTCATCGCCCATCATCCGGCCTGGCCGTACTTCGCGAGACGCTTTGGCTTCGAGATCGTCGGGACGATCCAACCGCAATCCGTGAGCGAGCCATCGGCGCTCCACCTTCACGGCCTCATCGTGAAGATCAAAAAAGATCGGATCAAGGTCGTGGTCTCGGAAATTCAATTGAGCCAAAAGATTCCTGTTTTGTTGGCCAAGGAGACCGGCGCACGCGTGGTGGTGCTCACCACTCTCCCGGGAGGCCTCCCCAACACGGACACGTATCTCGACATGCTCCGTTACAATGTGCTCCAATTGGCCAACGCGCTGGATCCAGCCTAGCGGTTGATAGGCATCCATCCCCAGCGGCTTGTGCCAAGAGGAATGCTCAACGACATGCCAAGTCAGTCGCTCCCTATCATTCACTTCGATCATGCGACCTTTGGGTTTCCTGGGGTGGTGGCGCTTGAGGATATCTCCCTCGAGATTCATTCCGGTGAGTTCGTGGGGGTTATCGGACCCAACGGGTCAGGAAAGACGACCCTCTGCCGCGCGGTCCTCGGTTTGATGGCCCCGCTGAAAGGTCACCTCAGAATTTTCGATTGCGCCTGTGATGAGCTACGCTGTCACCATCGGGCCAAGATCGGCTACCTGCCCCAGAAGGGAGTCGTTGATCGCAACTTTCCCGTCACGGTACTGGAAACCGTCATGATGGGACGATACGGCGCATTAGGTCTGTTCACGCGGCCATCAGGAAACGATCGCACGATCGCGCTGGACGCCCTGGCTCATGTGGGGATGGAGGGGCATCGGGACAGTGCTCTGGGCCACCTCTCTGGAGGACAACAGCAGCGAGTCTTCATCGCCAGAGCGTTGGCCCAGCAACCACAAGTCTTGTTGCTCGACGAGCCAACGACTGGGCTGGATATCACGACGCAGCACAATGTCGTTGAGTTAGTACAGCATCTGCACGAAGAGTTAGGCTTGACCGTCCTCTTGATCACCCATGACATTAATATGATCCGTTCGCGGGTGGACCGGCTCGTGCTCCTCAAGACTCGCCTCTACGCCGCCGGGCCGCCTGCCGATGTCCTGAAGCCAGACATTCTCAGCCAGGTCTACGGGAAAGACCTGGTCATCACGGAACGGGACACCATCATCGTCGAGGACTACCACCACCATCATCATTGATCATGCAGTACGATGCTTGACCTGCTCGCGTATGACTTTATACAGCGTTCTCTCCTGGCGGCCGCGCTCGTTGGCGCCTTGTGCTCGACGATCGGTGTCTTCGTCGTGCTACGAGGGTTGGCGTTTATGGGAGCCGGCACGGCACATGCGGCGTTTGCCGGAGTCGCGCTCGGATTTTTGATAGGCTGGCCGCCGCTGCTCATGGCCTTGCTGTTTGGCCTCGCCACGGTCTGGATCACGGGATGGATGGAAGAAAAAGGCCGGATGAAACTCGATGTCTCCATCGGCATTCTCTATACCGCCACCATGGCCCTGGCGATTCTCTTCATCGGCTTGATGAAGACCTATAACGCCGAGGTCTATGGCTACCTCTTTGGAAATGTGCTGGCAGTGACCAGCGTGGAACTACTCACCATTGCCGGATTGAGCATCGTCGTCATCGGGGCGATTGTGCTCTTCTCGAAAGAACTCTACTTCATCGCCTTCGACCAAGAAATGGCGGAAGCCTCCGGGGTGCCGGCCCGGCGTATATTTTTCCTCTTGCTGACTCTGGTCGCCCTCACGGTGGTGATATCTCTCAAGACCGTCGGCGCAATCCTTGTCTTCGCGATGATTCTGATTCCTGCCTCCACCGCCTACCAACTGACGCATAGTCTCTCGACGCTGACCTGGTATTCGATCCTCATCGGCATCACCTGTTCAGTCGGGGGAGTACTCATATCTTCTTACTGGGATGTCCCCTCGGGTCCTGCCATTGTGTTGCTCGCCACACTGCTGTTCTTTGTTGCGGTCGTTTTTTCTCCCAAGAGACAGCGGCGGTCGCTCGCTGTCAATTGATCTCAGCTCCATGTCACGTTGTGGCATCCGGCCCTCATCTGTTCTCATGTCGGCTCTCCCCCTGTAGGGCTACAGATACAAAACTGTGTCGGCAATGAGTCATGATTTCACAAGCGGAACGGCACCATGACTGCCTCTGAATCGCTCAGCAATCATGATAGGCATAAGTTTTCAATTTGATTGGGCTATTACCCTTCAACCCATTACAATCCGTACAAGGGAAATAGAGGTACCGAACTTGCGTTGTAATGCGGATAGCAGGCGTATCTGTAGCCTATTTACATCATTACATCACGGAGGATTTATTTTATGGTGGGTGTCGTTATAGCTCGTTGGGGTTTGGTGGGTTTGATGGTAATCAGCGCGATTGTCCTAGGTAGCCAAGCAAAGGCAGAAGAATGGAAGATGGAACAGGGTGGTATAGACCCAGGCAAAGTCGTGCTCGGCATGCGCGCGGGATTTACCCCCTTGACCCAATCGTTGACCGCCAATAGCTCAACCGACGTGGGCCCCTTGGTCAATTTCCAAGCGCTGTATAGCCTCAACAAGTGGCTCTTGGTCGGGATGATGCTGGAGTGGGAACGCCATTCCGTGGATCAAGAACGGCCCTTCCGGGACTTGGGCCATCAAGACACCGTGTCGGTACTGCCGACAGTCGAAGTTCGACCGGTGCGATTTGGCCCGATCATCCCCTATGCCAACATGAGCCTCGGGGTGAATGTGAATAGTTTCGGTGAAAACAGCGCGACTCGTATCTCCCCCAGTAATACCTTCGCCTGGCGACTCGGCTGGGGCGCCGACTACATGCTCAACAAACAGGTTGCCCTCAATGCGGAAATGGCCTACAAACGCAATGACGGCCATGCGACGGTGAACGGAAACCTCAACAACGACTGGAACGCCTCGTCTTTCGG
>JANYEF010000262.1 GCA_025363325.1 Nitrospira sp.
CTTTCACATCGCAGCGTGGGGGCGTGTGACAATCGGCACGCTCCGCAACATGATTCGCACGAAGAACCGATTCGACCGGCAGGTGATAGTCTGTCGAGGATTGGGACTCGGGTTCCGGTCACTTGGTGAGATCGTCACGCAATCCAAGTCGTCACATCGGCCTTAACCCGCATTACTCATGAATGCTTCTGCTACAATCGCCGATCCGCTGCTACGACAACCTTCGGTCGGCGGGCTCGCCCCTCGGACCCTCGACGTACTGCACGAGTACGCCTCGGGGCCTCACGGCTCCGCGCGCCGGTCTCGCAACGCGGCTCAGCGATTTCGCGACGAACCATCATGAATAATGCGGGTTAACTCATGGATCGAGACCAGATACTCGCAGCCCTTCGAGAAAGGATTCTCGCCTTCGCGACATTACGAGTATCGAGGGCACAAGCCGAGGATTTGACTCAAGAGGTGCTGGTGGTCCTCCATGAGAAATACCCCAAGGTTGCGGAGCTGACCGAACTGGTTCCGCTGGCCTTCCAAATCGTCCGCTTCAAGATGCTGGACGCCCATCGCAAGTCACTCAGGCGAGGCGAGTATAATTTGGAGTCCATTGACGATTTTCCCATTGCCGATTCACGTGATAGTCCTGAAACGGAATTACAACGCAAGCAGACGGTCGAGCGGTTAGTCCAGGCGATGAGCCAACTAGGCGAGCGCTGCCGCGAACTCTTTAAGTGGAAGCTGGAAGGCAACAGCTTCCCAGAGATCCAGAAGCTCATGGGACAAACCTCGATCAATACGATCTACACCTGGGACTTAAGATGCCGCAAGCAGTTGTTATCCCTCATGGGCGGAAGTTGGGAGTGACTGGAAAAGTTCTGAGTTCTGAGTTCTAAGTTCTGAGCGCCTCATGTTGTCCGTGGAATATGTCTGAACACGACCTCGAAAAACTGCTCGGTGGCTTCGCGGCGGATACGCTGACGCCGGAGGAGAAGCAGGCGCTCTATACCGCCGCGCTGCAAGACCAACAACTGTTCAATGCGCTGGCCGATGAGCAGGCTTTGAAAGAGTTGCTCTCCGATCCAGACGTACGCCGCAGACTCCTCGCTTCACTGAAGCAGAAGAGCGCCTCAGGCGCTGACGGTTCTCTCCCATGGCTGGATTGGTTCCGCCGTCCAGCAGGACTCGCCTTCGCCGGCGGTCTTGCGGCAGCTTCCCTCGCAGTGGTGTTGGGCGTCAGGTTTTATCAGGACAGTCTCAAACATTCGGCGCAATCGGTCGCAACCGAAGACGCAAGGCCCGCGTCTCCACCAGTTCCAATGCATCCAGCATCTCAACCTCCATCACCACAAATTGCCGAACCACAGCCGAAAGCCAAGGAGGACGCGGGACCGGTAAAGGAAATGGGAAAGAAGGACGCGCTGCTCGACAAAATGACCAAACGAGAACGGTCTGCGCCTCCGACACTGCGAAAACAGAGGGCCTCAGGTACCGCTCGCGACACGGTCAAACAACAAGCTGAGCAAGACGAAGTCCGCGGGCAAGCCAACGCACCCGTGACTGCACTTGGAAAGCCCGCGGAGGAAGTGGCCTCGTCGTCAGATCAGAAAATCGCGGCCAGCTCCGCAGCAATAGCCACCGCGCCAGAACCCAAACAGGTACAAGCGTCAGCCAGCCCTCCAGTCGCTGGTGCAGTCGCCCCGGCAGTCAGCGCCCGCGCACTCTTTTACGGCGGAGAGTCCGGCCGCCCTGATGGACGTTCGATGGCTCAAGAAAAAGAACGAGCGATGAAACCACTTGCCGAATCAGCACCGCAAGCCGACCGGCTTGAGCGAAAAATGGATCAGTTTGCTCTTGCAGGGAAGTCAGGAGGGACAGCCACCCAACTCAGGCCCCTGGGACTTCGCTACAGCTTTGTCGTTCGTGGAACAGATGAGCAGGAGCGAGAAGTAGATGCGGCGACAGCGAAGAGTACGGAGCTAGTGCGTCTCACCGTTGAAGCCAATCAGGACGCTTATCTGCAAGTCTGGAAGGCGGTTGGTTCCTCAACGCCGCAACTACTATGGCCCGAGAATGGAACCGGTCAGATCTCTCTGAGGATTGCCGCAGGACAACGGCAATCCATTCCGTTACCCACAGATAGCGGAAGGGTCACCCTCACGGCTCGTCTTTCCCGAGTCCCGTTCAGCCCCATCACGAGGCAAGAAGCCGCCATGTCCGACCGGCTCTCTCCCAACCAACTCCAAGAATCCTTCACCGCAAGCAACCAAACCGGCTCACAGGAACATGCCACATACATTGTGAACCAAGACCCATCCCCAACCGTTCAGATCGCCGTCGATATTACCCTCGGCCGGTAGCCGCAAATGCAGGGCCTTATCCTGGACTATTCATGATTGCCTCGTTCGACCCTCTCGCCCGGCGGGAGGGCGAGGGTTCGAGGTTCAAAGTTCGAGGTTTTCTGAACTTCGAACCCCGAACTTCGAACCCGGATTGCGCTTCACGCGCCATGGTCTATGGCCGCTGGCGAACTTTTTCAGAGTCCTATTAGCGGCGTCGTTTCTTGGCGTTTGCTGAAACGCGATGGTCGGCGCGTCTGATGTCCTCGTCCAAGCCGTTGAGCTGCGCAATGATGTGGACCAGTTTCTGGCCAGTGGGGGAGAGCGCGTATTCCGTTCTGGGCGGCACTTCGGCATAGATTTGCTTGGAGAGCACCCCATAGGCGGTCAGTTTGCGGAGCCGTTCGGACAGCACTTTGGTGGAGATGCCCGTGATGTGCCGTTCCAACGCGCCGGGACGTGTGACGCCAGCGGCTACGGCCTGCAGGACTGAGACTGACCACTTGCAGCCCACCACGTCTTCAAGCTTCTGATAGATGACTCGCGCCAGGGGTGGTGATTTTTTTATTGCTTTCATTGTCAGATTGTCAGTACGTTATCAAACCAGGCGTCCGGGAAACCGAAAAGTGCCTGCTACCATGAGCCTGGCGATGTTTCTATGCTCTCGTGGATACGATAACCTCACCCCAAACTGTCACCTTTGAAAGGAGACCATGATGAAAACCAAAGCTACTTTTTACCACGCTGGATGCGCAGTGTGCGTCGCGGCTGAGCACAGCGTCGTCAACGCACTTGATCCGACGAGATATACCGTGGAACTCGTCCATCTCGGCACGGACAAATCGCGTGTGAAGGAAGCGGAAGCTGCCGGTGTCAAATCACTGCCGGCTCTGGTGATGAACGGCGTGCCGTTTCACATTAACTTTGGAGCCAGCATTGACGCAGTGAAATAACCGCCGCATTTTTCTTACCGCACTGAGATCAGGGGGCGTGTCTAACGGCACGCCCCTTTTTTCGCCCAACTATTGAGTCTACTGACCGGTGTCGTGCGCCCAGGCAGACGGGGCACTGGTGCGTGCTTCTTGCGCCGCTTCAATCACTTGTCAACGCGCTCCTTCTCATCGCGTGCCATACGGATGGGGATAGTTCCATCATCGCTGCGATGAGCTGGCCGATTCAACCAGTGTAACTGCTGGGCTGGGAGCCTGTCCGACATTACCGTTCGTGACGAGGCGAAGGAGGCGCGGCCAGATGCGAGGCCGCAGGCCCGAGGCTGACCATCGTTTCACGCCTCACGGTTCTAGGGAGCGGGCCGAGAACGACGAAGATGGCCTCGGATCGTTCGCCACAGTAGAAAGGTCAATGTCGGACAGACTCCCAGGTACCCCTGGTCCACCCCAATTCGACGCATGCGTGTCGATCATGGTCATTCCTACGTCGGTATGAAACGAACAGGGGAGGGACATGCTGAATTCCCGCGGACAGTTGTCACATCATGTATCAGGAACACCAGAATGTCCCCCAAGACACATCTACAATAATTCCATACTGAAGCCCGCCACTGCTCGTTCTCTGACTACTTACAGAGTTGTTCCTTCCGACTCTCTAACGCCGCAAGGGCGTCTTTTCGAATGGTCAGGTCCTTCGCTTTCTCCGAATCAGGGGCGTGACTGTCTTGGTCTACGGCTTCTGCAAATAAACGGGCGGCCTCAATACAGTCTTTCGAAGGCGCCTTAGCAGATCCGCATGCCACAACAAAGGCTGTGCAAGCTAGAGCAGCGGCCATAGTTTTGACAGAGTGTGTAATCATTGCATCCATCCTCCAATGTTAGACGCCCGACTGAGTATACTCACCTGCATCTTACGCGAAACCAGTCCACAAATTCCTCTGTGATGTTCCTGTCGGTTCAAAGACTTTCCAGCGATATTCACAAGGCCTAGACGGATCGGCATCGGTCCATGATAGCTGCGAGGGGCTAGTCTTTGTATCATGGAATCTGCCGGACTCCGTACCCCTTTCCCACCCCGATTCAACCGGTGCATGTAAATCATGGCCGTCCTCACGCCGCTGTGAAGCGAACACAAGATGGACATGGTGAATTCCCGTGGGCCGCTGGCCACATCACGTAACGGGAACACCTAAATATCCTCCTCACACATCTACCGTAAGCTCAGACTCAAGCCCGACCTCATGCCCGTTCAATTGAATAGCGATGTCAAGCTGTAGAGCAGCATGAAGACAATGCTGAGGGCAACGACCGCGCCGAACAGATAGGCGAACACGAACGCCGAGATGTTCCGTGCTTCTTCAAGGGCGAGTGAGATCGAAGACCCAGCCAATGTCATGAGCAGATTTGAGTGTATGTATCGCCAAGAGAGGACGCCAACGATCACGCCGATATACGGCAGGTGTGCTGCGCGCACAATGCCTGCGGTCACCAGGGCAAAAAGACCTGTGTCGCCAACCAGTAGCACTGCGTCGCCAGCCAGCAACGCGACGCTACCTGCTTTGAGAGACAACAGGTGGGCAGATTTGTAGTCGATGCGCCAGGACTTGGACTTCCTGGCTTGCCACTGCAAGGCCAACGCATTGAGAAAAGACCAGAGAAGCAGACCCGCTGCTTCGCCGAGGACCACTTCGAGAAGATCGGGCATTCGTATTCCCCTAACGTGTGAGGTACCAGGCCGCCGGAGCGCGAAGCGCGAGTGGCAACCAATGGTCCCCGGAGCTTTTGTTGGCTCTGAGTAGTCCGACCGGCATATTACCCGAAACAGGCTCGCAAATTCCTCTGTGATTTTCGTGTCGGTTCAAAGGCCTCTCAACGCTATCCACAAGGCCGGATTAGCGTGCGATAGGGATCGGCACAGTTCCATGATCAGGATGCTGGAGAAGTTACTCTTTTCACCGGCCCGCCTTGAGTATGCCAAGACAGGAGTTTCGCCCAGGGACGCGTCCTTTCCCATGCGGCGTTCTTGCATCGCTCAGAAGCTCAACGTACCGAAGCGAACGCCTCGCCTCTTCGCTCGCTGCGGCCTTGCTGGACGGCCTTCTTGAGCATCTTACGGGACATTCAAATGGTTCTCGGAATATTTTTGTATGCCATCCCGTTCGCTCTGATAGTTGAAGATGAGCTGCGCCTCTTAGCTGGCTGCCGATTGCGCAATGGCCCAGGCGATACTGTGTTTATTGCGCCACGCTGATAATGAGTCCATTTTTACCGTCGAGTAACATGGTGCGCCCCTGACTAGATGGTAAACATCCGTGAAGTGTATCTCGTGAAGCGTGAGGCGCAGGCGTTGTTCTGCGAGAGACGAGATACGACCGACGCTTCACATGCGACGAGGTCTCTCTTCATGCTGGGCGCTGAAGCTAGCATGATCGAATGCCTGGCGCCAGGAGGACAGTCGGAGGGAGAGAGAGGGACTAATTTGCCTTGGCGGCGTTCTTCTGGAGCTGAACCAAGACTTTTTCCGCTTCAGGCGCGAAGTCATCCAGCCGTTGGGCTTGAGCGAGACTCAGCGCTTCGGAAGCGAGTAAGAGGGCCTCACTGTGACGACCGTCGGCAGAATAGCTCTTGGCTAGGCTGAGCCTGGCATTGACCGACTGGGGTGATTTCAGGAGTACGTACCGAAGGAGCTTCTCGCCTTTTTCCCTGTCTCCCCCAAGCAGGGAAGGAAGCCTGAGAAGGAACGTCCCTTTGGCCGACAGGGCGCCAAGGTGATCAGGTGCGAGTTCCAGTGTCCGGTCGAGCTCGTTGGTCATACGGCGGAAGCCCATGACCGATGTGATACTCAGTTCCCCATCGACCCGCATTAATTCGCCTAAATTACAGAACAGGGCGAAGTGTGCTTCGGCAGATCGACCGTCCAAGGCCACGGCTTGCTCCCCCAGGGCCTGGCCTTTCTCGAAATGGCTGACTCGGTTGGTCCGGTCTTGAGTGACACGACCTGCGTAGCACTCTGTCATCGCTGCATGAGTCAACAGCTGGGGTGATTGTTGCGCCAGGAGGGCAGTGGGGCACGCCAAGATCCAACAGCCGAGCAGAACAAGGAATGTGTTCTTCATCTTTCTCTACCAGGTGAAGGGGAACCTAGACACGGGACCTGCAAGATACAGCAATCCATATGCCAATTCCAAGGGGTGCGTATGTTTTTGGAAACGCTTTCTTTATCGAGGATACTTCTCAGTTTGGCAACATTCTGTTGTTACGACAACACAGTGCTTGTGAGAAATTTGCTACAGCTGGCTCAGGCATCCTCCCGTGATCGTTCCCTTGGTTCTACGTTGAGCCGGCTTGTGTGTCGCATGGCACAGCGCACGGAATGCCATTAGCATCGTTCGATATGAATAATGGGCATTCCAACCGCTGGGATTGGGCAAGACAACAACAGGCCGGTCGGTCAAGGTCTTGGCTTGCATGCCCTGTACAAAACGGGGGCATTCTGAATTTCGACAGACAGCGCGTACTTCGTACGACATGAAACCCAGAATGTCCCGTTAATTATTTCCAATCGATGGTTTCTGGAACCTTTTTCTCCCGTATCTGCGCTTTGACTCGCCCCTGGAAAACGAGTAGCCTTGCGTCTTCAGAAATGCCGGAGGGCTTTCAAGGAGGATGTGCTATGAAACTGCTGCGCGTTGTGAATCTGGTGCTTGCGTCGGCTCTGTTGTTGCCTGCTATGGGCTGGGCTGCTTCCCGGCCGGAACCGAAGGTGGACTATTCGGCCGAGAGCACGATGGAGATGGATGGGGGCATGACGATGAAGTCCCGCGTCTATTACTCCCCTGGCAAGCAGCGTACGGAGATGGGCGGGGCGGACGGCATGGTCAGCATCATCCGCAAGGATAAGAAGTTGACGTGGCAACTGATGGGCGACATGTACATGGAGATGCCGATGGATCGGTCTGGCTCGGAGGATCCCCTTGACATGGATGTGCAGCAGACCGCCGTCGGCGACGAAACGATCAACGGCGTTAAGACCACCAAGTCCAAGGTCATCGCGACGAAGAAGGATGGGTCGAAGTTCGGCGGCTTCTTCTGGACGACCAAGGACGGCATCACGGTGAAGATGGACCTCCTGTCGAAGGAGGGCGACAAGAAGATGCGCGTGTCGAGCGAGCTGGCCAATCTGAAGATCGAGAAGCAGGATCCGAAGCTCTTCGAGATTCCCCCAGGCTACACGAAGAACGACATGGGTGCCATGATGGGGCAGGGGGGCGGGAAAGGCGGGGCTCCGAATATAGGCGAGATGATGAAGGGCATGGGGAAGGATAGGGGCAGCAAGAGCAAGGGGGACGAAGGCGAAGTCGATGTGAATAAAATGATGAAAGACATGATGGGGCGGTAGCAGAGGAGAAGGCCGATGACGATATTCCGAATTCTTGGGAGTGCGCTGGTGATTCTCGCTCTGACGGTTCCATCCGTCCGCGCAGACGACATGTGCCTGGGTGACGAAGAGGAGAAGGCCAGCAAGGCTACCATCGCGGCTGCGTTCAAAGCTGAAAAAGCCGCCAAGGCGGTGGAACTTTTTGTGGCCTATCGGTCCATTGCAAACGACGACTGCGTCGATCGGTTCGATAAAAATATTCTGGCCAGGGCCAAGGCAAACCTGCCGCGGCTCGGTCGAGAATTGGCGAAGGCGGCAGAGGCCAAGGGATTGCTGTATTCAAACGACCCGGCGCGAGCCGATGGGCAGACGTCGGCCTTTCGATATTATGAAGCCATGGGCGACTTCAACGAGGCTAACCGGGTGATGTTGAAAGCGGTTCACGACAAACCGGACGACCCGGGATTTTTCAAGACGGCCTGGAATGTGGACCAGGGACGCTATGGGCCTCGTGATCCTCAGACTGGAGAGCAGAAGCCCTATGCCTTGCCCGCAACCTATCGCCAGGAGCTTCAAAAAGTCGCCTCGGCCAACGCCGACCGATTGATGAAAGCGGAGGAAAAGGATGCCCCGGGCCTGTCCGGCAGCTCGACGGACGTCGGGATGGCCACCATGCGTTCGATGGAGAAGCTGAGGGCGGCCTCGGACTGGATGAAGTTTTTACCGGACGGCGATAAATCGGCCAAGGTGCGGGCGGAGCAACGGGGCGACGCTATCATGAAGCGCCCCGACCCAACATTCACCCAGATGCATGCGGCGACGTATTACGATTTTTCCGGGTCTCCTAAGGCCAAGGAGAAGCTCACGCAGATGGAGGTCAAGCAAAAGG
>JANYEF010000094.1 GCA_025363325.1 Nitrospira sp.
TCTCGCCAGTCTCGCTCGCCCAGCCCTTCCCGGTTCGCCCCTAACTCAGAACCCAGAACTCAGAACTTAGAACTCCATGCCCGTCTCGCCGATCCGGTAATCAAATTTGATTCAGTACCGAATCGTTTTCGATTCACCTGGACCGCTTTCCATCCTCCTGTATGAGCCTTCGCTCAGGCGCAATTCCCCGAAAAATAGCGGGCGAGGATAGAGGACATACGTATTTCAGATTAGGCACGCGGCTTGCTGGATAGGCGGTTAGCCAACGTACGAAGAACGTTGTTTGGTTTCTTTGGTTTGTTTTGTTTATTTGGTTAATTTCGTTCAACCAAAAAACGAGACAAACTAAACAAACCAGATGAACCAGAAAGACCAGATGAACCAGACAGGATGAAGGGAGACGCAGCCATGGCACAGGAATTCATTGTGGTGTTGGTTATCGGACTGGTGGGGCTTATCTGGGTGATCGTGCTCGACATCCTTGGTGATGGTCATCACCCCCACGACAACCTGCAAGGAAGCGCCTCGCCGGAACCGCAGGACGGAGAAGAACCACACGAACGTTCATCCCGGCAGTCGAAGCTCGCAGCCTGACAAAGGGACAAGCCAGGTCTATCTGGTTATCTGGTCTGTCTGGTCTATTTGGTTGAACCAGACTAACCGGATAGACCAGAGAGACCGGACAGACAAGACAAACCAAATAAACCAAATAAACGAGACAGACCAGACAGGCATGCAACAAATGCCACTCTCCGTCAATCACCTCCTCCTCAATAGCATGCACCAACCAATGCAGCCGCCTCCCCCTTCAACGAAACAGCGGATGACGGCCTCTCTGCCGACGCCACTCATCGAGCGCCTCCGGAACGAAACCCCAGGCCAGGTATGTCCTGACGTACCGCCACAACTAGGCGTCCAGGAGTTTGCCAGGCCGCCGCCTGGTATACGCCGCACAGACACCATACAGTCGGCCCCTCGCGGCCTTGCGACTCACCGTACCGAAAGCCCGCCCCAATACCAGAGCCATCATCCTTCACGAATATTTGCCATTCATGTGCGTATCGCATGTCTTGGGCATGGCAAATCCTCCCCGATCGGGGCCTGACCTGTTGCACTTGGCGTGAGAACTCATGCTGGTGTATCCAGCATAGTCTAATTCAATCAAAAAACCGGACAGGCCGGACAGGCCAGAACAACCAATCCACGCTCCTCAATCGCAAGCACGGCTCTTGCTATCTGTAGTACTCATTACTCGTTGATTGCCGCAAAGTGCGTGACGACGCGGGAGGATCGTCTGCCCTATGCCATTGCTATCGAAGAGGTTCTGAGTTATGAGTTCTGAGTTGGCCAGAAACGCTGAAAGAGAAGTTCTGAGTGAGAACCAAAAACTCAGAACCCAGAACTCAGAACTCGGCGAAGCCGTTGACCCAGAACTCAAAACCTTCGAGTTACTGAGCTGACCACCAAATAGTGCGTAGCGTGCTCTCAATAATCACCTGATTTTCCGCTAGAAATGCCACTCGTGAGGGAAGCTATACGCGCACACTTTGACGGTCTCATCAGTAAGAAGAGGTTACTTCCAGCAGAGGAACGGAAAAAACGAGAGATGACGCGACTCACAGGCTCCCCCAAATCCCTGTTACTCGGCATGCTGACAATCGTGTGTGTCGCCCAGGCGCCCCTCCCAGGTTACACGGAAGAATTGAGCACCCAATCCGATCAGGCTCTCATTCCGGAACTCGAACTGATCAAGGAAGAAGAAACGGTCAGCATCGCCTCGCGCTACGAGCAGCCCATCTCTCAGGCGCCGGCCAATGTCTATGTGATTACGGATGAGGATATTCGCCACTCAGGAGCGACGGATATTCCGACAGTCCTCCGGCGAATTCCCGGACTCGAGGTCATGCAGATGGGAGGAGCAGATGTCAACGTCAGTATGCGAGGAGACAATCAACTCTTCTCGAACAAACTCTTAGTCATGGTCGACGGTCGATCCATCTATGTTGACGCGCTTGGCTTTGTGTTCTGGAAGATGCTCCCCGTGACACTACCGGAGATCAAAAAGATCGAAGTGCTCAAGGGACCGGCGTCTGCCCTCTATGGATTCAACGCGTTCGACGGCATCATCAATATCATCACCAAGTCTCCTGAGGAGATCAAGGGAACCACGGTGCAGTTCGGCGGCGGGGAGCTAGGCACCATCTCAAGCGCTGCGATTCATGCCAACAAGATCGGGGACTTCGGCTATC
>JANYEF010000153.1 GCA_025363325.1 Nitrospira sp.
ACACGCAGCGCGAGTTGAACGCCATCGCCCACCGGTTGAACACGCGCCCGAGGAAATGTCTCGACTTTGCCACGCCCCTGGAAGTCTATGCGCACCTGCGCCATCATTCACCCGTTGCACTTGGAACTTGAAACCGCCCTCTCATTTTCATTCTCAAGCCCACCGACAACACCTGTTTCCTCAAACAGCCCCTGGATGCACCCAGAATAATAGATATACAAGAAAGCCTGGAGCGCATCTGACCTTCCCCCCAAAAACTATTGGCTAGCAGGCTGTTGATAATCAGGTGGTTTATAAAAACTCCTCCCCTCTCGCATTCACCATTGCCCTTCTTTGGTCGATCTCCCGTGCTGATTTAATCGTGCGTGCCGCCTTCTCCGGGCTTTCGACCTCGCCGACATGACCCGTTCACCGTGTAACCCACCATGGCCGCCGTCCCATTCCCCTTGTTCGCCAACTTGGCATCCGGATCGGTCGTCGGAACCTGCGTCTGGTTCGATCGCCACTCACCGTGAAACGCCACCGATGGCTTGCCCGCGTCCTGATCCAGAGACCGAATCCGTTTCTTGTCCGCGTGGGGCATCAGAAACACCTCGATCGGCACGACGCGCTTGTGCGACGCATTCGCCTGTACCCGCGTTCCGTCACGCGGGTCAACCGCAGCTCCTGCACTCCGCTCCGGTTGACCCGCCGCTTCCGGTTCTGCGAGCTCGTCTAGTGATCCCAGGGCGCCGCATCCACATTCAGTCCCACAAATCCACCGGAGGATCAGGTTCCCGCTCAGTTCGCGCACCAAGGCGCGTTCCGGCGTGACCCCCAGGAGATAACCACCTAAGGAGGGCCAGAAACAGTTGCTCAGGCGGAGTCGACGGGCGTCCCTCTTCAGCATAGAGCGGCTGGCAAAGCGTGCGTATCCGGTCGGTGTCGATCACCGGACGAATCCTCTTCATCGGGTGATCCGCAGTCACAAGCTGCTCGAGGGTGATGGGGGAGAACATTGACGGCTGGGGATCAGATGTTCCCATGATACCGCAGTCCTACTGATAGAATCACCGTGTATCATAAACTCGGCGCGGCCAAGAGAGGTTTGTCAACAGCCTGCTAACTAACTTGTGTTTGGGGGAACCGATTGGAATACAGACCATCATCGTGGTGAGATTAATGTTGCCGCCGGTGAAAGTGTTTGCCGTACCCAGCAACCAAGTCACAATTTTCCAAAGATCGAAGATGAATGTGCGCGTCCCCCCACCCTCGGCTCACGACTGTCTGCCTATAATCTGCTTCAGCTCTTAGGCCTTTTCACGATTGCTGACTGAGCTTATGCACGCAGTTTTGAGCCTAAGGGAATGAACGGCCTGACTTGGATGTGCGTTATTCCGCGGACGAACGCAGCAATGGCAAGCGGGAATTCAGTTAGGTAGTGACGTGACCCTCAGGTTGGTCGGCGCCGCTGGCGGCGTGATGTCACCCCCTCCAGGAGGGGCGATCCCAGCGACATACTTGATTCCACCCAGCAGGTGCTGGAGAAACAAGGGCTCACCGTAACAGGTGTCTGTGCCGCCCCCCGAGGTATACCAGGCGCGACCTCCATCGTAGGCATGGTACCAGGCGATGGGATGATCGCTTCCCATGGTTCCTCCCGTGTAGCTCGTTTCGTCAACGGTGAGCAAAATGGTGGCACCAATTGATCGTGGGTTCCGATCGAAATTGAACCACTCATCCGATCGTGTCCACGGATTGGGTAATCCTTGGGTCGAAGGGTGGGTAGCGGTTTCCACTCGAATTCTTGCCGATTGAATTGAGGGATGGCTGGAAAAATAGGCTCCTATGAGGTCTCCGTACCACAGCCAGGAATATTCTGTGTCGACAGCGGAGTGGACCCCGGCAAACCCGCCACCGTTTCTAATGAACGCCGTGAACGCGTTTTCCTGGTTGGTATTCAGCACGTCGCCGGTGGTCGAGAGAAATATCACCGCTTTATACTGAGCAAGATTCGCCGTGGTGAATTGAGCGGCATCTTCGGTCGCGTCGACAAGAAAGCTGTTGCTTGCACCCATCTGCTGAATCGCGGCGATCCCCTGGGGGATGTTGGCATGACGGAATCCGGCTGTTTTTGAAAACACGAGGATCTTTGGGAGCCCGGCTTGTCCGGTGACTCGGTTTTCCCAGAGTTCCACGGGACTAGCGCCGAACGCTCTCACCCCAACGATATCGTAATCTCCGTCTCCTCCGATGTCGGCAACCCGGATGTTATGCAAAGACGGCGTCCCGACTGTCTGCGTGGCCCAATTCGAGCCTTGCCCATCGTTATAATAGACCAGAAGGCGTCCAGTGCCTTCGTATTCGGAGGCCACGACATCTCGTTTCCCATCCTTGTCGATGTCGACGAGCGCGAGGCTATGGACTTTGGTCAATGGTCCAGAGTCAATGACGTGTTCGGTCCATGTGCTCGTCGGATTCGTCGGATTTTGAAACCACGACAACCTGCCGGAATCCTCTGAAACGGAAAGCACAATGTCGATACGGCCGTCGCCGTTGATATCCCCGGTTTCGATAAAGGCATACGGGTCCCAGGACGCGAAAACGTGTTGAGCCCATGTCCCGGTGAGTATCGCTCCCCCCGGATTCTCCAGCCATTTCCCTCCGACGATGATGTCCAAATCTCCATCGTTATCGAGATCTCCCAGAGCGAGCCCGTTTAGGCCGACACCCGGGTCCAGGGTACGGGACGACCAGGAGGTAGGAGAATTCTGTTTGAAAACCGTCACGACGGAACTCGTTTCCCCGCGCGTGACGATATCCGGTTTCCCGTCGTTGTCGAGATCGCCGATGGCG
>JANYEF010000200.1 GCA_025363325.1 Nitrospira sp.
GACAGGTTATCGCAGCCGGCGAGGGCCACGAGACTCGCGGCGCCCAATGTTCCCTTGAGAAACTGTCGTCGTTCCATAGTGCGTTTAGGCTTCATGGTTCGCTCCTTCGTGCTTGACCACAAACCATCCGGTCACCATCGACCGGATGTTGTTGAAGAATCCTGTCAGGATCACTTGCAACACATGAATCACAATGAACCCGACGAAGGTGAAACAGGCGATAAAGTGAATCGTCCGCGCCGCCTGACGCCCACCGAAGATGGTCAACAGCCAGGGGAACGCCGTATCGATCGTCGGCGACATCGTGAGGCCCGTCAGGACGATCAGCGGCGCCACCACAAACAGAATTCCTACATAGGCGAGTTTCTGCAGCACGTTGTACCGCTTGGCCTCATCTCCTTTGGGATGCCGGAGGACGATGTGATCTTTGACGGCCTTGCCGATGCCGCGCAAGTCCTTGCCGGTCGGAGCCAAGTCGCGCGTGATGTGTCGGCTGATCAATGCATAGGCCGTGAAAAACAGGCCGTTGATGACGAGGAACCAGGCAAAGAATAGATGCCACTGCCGTCCCATCGCCAGAACTTTGGCGCTCGGAATGGTTGCCCAAGCAGGGAAGGCTCGGCGCTTGCCATCCGAATAGCCGAGCACGCCTGTTGTGTCGAACTTATACCCCAGAATAGTCGTGATGCCACGCATCTCGCCGCTCTCGGCCTTCACGGGACGAATCGAGAACAACGGGTGCTCACGATCGGAACGGTCGTCCCAATAGAGGGCGGGATGCGCGTTGAAAATTTGGAGTCCACTCATAATCAGGATGATGAGACAAGGTACGTTGAGCCAATGGCTGATTCGTACGGGTAGTCTATGGCGGTAGATCCTCTCGACAACCGGGGCCGACGCAGGTAATGCAAATGAGACATCACTCTGGCTCGCAGTGAGACCATTGGAGGCTGAGTGGTCTTTGAGTGGGAACGGTTCGGACCTCATCGCGAGTCCCGAGACCTGCTCGTTCCCCTGACCTTGACCGATTCCAGTTCCTTCGTGAATGAGTGAGGCCATGATCGTGTCTCCTCTAGCTTGGGGTCACTTGTCTGCTGCTTGGTCGGAGCACGGGCTCGATTCTTACAGTCTCTTTCGGGGGCGGAGACAGGACGGCCTGCGCTCGGTGTAACCGACCGCAGGCCGTGAGGTAAGAAATCCGTTGAGGCGGTCGCTTGGCTTACTTGCCCATTTCTCCCATCTTGCCCTTCATCTCACCTTTCATCTCGCCCTTCATGTCCTTCATGTCACCCTTCATCTCATCGTGTTTGGCTTTCATCTTACCCTTCATCTCGCCTTTCATATCACCCTTCATGTCCCCCTTCATCTCGCCTTTCATCTCGTCCTTCATGCCCTTCATTTCACCCTTCATCTCATCCTTCATTTTCCCCATATCTTCAGCAAATGAAAGGGAACTGAAACCTACCAGACCCATAACTGCAATGAGTGACAGCATGATATTTTTCATCGAAGACCTCCTAGTTAATGATGAGAGACAACTGACCTACGCACCCTGCGCCCTTTGAATACTTGAGTCAACACAACCTCCCATCGACCAGCCCAGATCTACCGGTCGTGGCCATCGCTATGAGTCGTACGCGACATTCACAAAGACCTTGATCGCACCGCGTTCCGTCGTAAGCGTCTGCATCATTTCCTGATAATTCTCCAGCCCTGTCACCGGATGCGTCAGTAGCTTCGGGAGCCAGCCCGGAAATTCCAGCTCGGCCCGCGCAAAGTCGTAGACGCCGGCCTCGAAGTATTCGCGATTGGCATTGACGGTCCCGACGACCAGTTTGTTCCCGAGCACGAAATCCAGATTGATTTTGTCCGCCGGGACGGAATGCTCACGGTCGCCGCCTGTCACGCTCGCCAACACCAACACGCCGTTCTTGCCGAGACATTCCATGGCCTCGAACACCACGGGCGAATAGCCGGTCGCTTCGAACATGAGATCGAATGGGCCAAAGCGTTTTGCCGCTTCTCGGATCGACAGATCGTTCGTCGAGATGTACCGCACACCCAACTCCTCCAGGAGATCGAGGTTGCGCGACGGCCGGCTCTCTTTTCCAAAGCTGGTCACGTCGAAGCCCTTCATCTTCAACGAGAGGGCCGCGAGCAATCCCACAGTCCCCGCGCCCAGCACCGCCGCTTTCTTCGGTCGCCACACCTTAAACCGTCGTTGCGCTTCGTGGGCCTGGATGATGCCTTTCTCGATTATGGACGCCGGTTCCAACAGCACCGCGACGTCTTTGAGTCCTTTGGGAATCTTCACCAGATATTCCGGGTCATCGACGAACAGCTCGGTCAGATAGCCGTGGCGGAGATTGATCCCCCGCTCGTAGTAGATGTCCTCGCTGGTCATGTCGTACTGGCCGATCTGGTCATAGAAGCTGCCGCCAGGGCGTCGTACGGTCGGGACCACATAATCGCCCGGCACAAACTCCGTGACATTCAGGCCGACTTCCAGCACCCGACCCAAACATTCGTGGCCGATCACGAGGTAGTCATAGCCGGGAGGCGCCTGACCATATTCGGCAGCATTGATTTCTTTATCCGTGCCATCGACCCCGACCCTCAACACTTGCACCAACACGCCTCGACCATTGGGAATTTCATGGACTGAAGGCTTGGGCAATTCTGCCAGATGGATCGAGTTTGGCTTTCCAGGAAATACAGCTATGGCTCTCATCGTCTTTTCTCCTATCGTTATCTATAGGCCGATTTTATCTTTCACGACGTATACCGGTGAGCGCTTCGCCCAGCGTCCAGATCGATGCTCCCAACAGTGCCAGATCCTTCAATAAGAATTGTCCCGGCGCAACCGACAGAGCGGGGAACCCGCCCAAGCTGGCCTCCCACACAGGCGGCGTAGACAACATGAAACTGAGGGTGCCCAAGAACAGCACCGCGGCTAGTGCGCTGCCGGCGGCTGAGATCTGTGCGGAGATCGGCTTGGCTGCGATCATCACCGCGATGGCGATTTCCAGCACGCCGAGCCAGTTCGAGAACGCCTGCACACTGAAAATGTTGTAGAGCCAACTCATCAAGAGGCTATTGGCCACCAAAGGTTGAATGGCGGTCGCTTCGTAAGCGGAAAACTTCATGGCCCCGATCCAGGCGAAGACCACGGCTAATCCGTAGCGGGTCATGAATATTCCCAGAGCCTGCAGTTTCTCGCTCAAGGCGGTATCGGTATCACTCTCTATCGGCATCGTGGCAGTGGCTGTAATGTTCATG
>JANYEF010000211.1 GCA_025363325.1 Nitrospira sp.
GGGGTGGTGACACGGATGAGACGTTCGCAGAAGGCCACGTCTTCGAGGATCGGCTGATTGGGAAAGCCTCCGAGTTGATTGAACAACGCGCGGCGGACGAAGAGGGCTTGGTCGCCGTAGATAATCCGGCTGCGGATGCAACGGAAGTTGTCCAGGAACGAGATCAGTTTGAGCCGCCAGTCATCGCCCGAAAACTGGTGCATGAAACCGCCGGCTTGGACGGTCTGGTCCGCCTCCATCTCGTTCAGCCGCTGAATCGCACCGGCCGGCAAGACCGTATCGGCATGGAGAAAGAGGAGCCATTCGCCCACAGCCTGCTTTGCTCCGGCATTCATCTGCGCAGCACGGCCTTTGGGCGCCGCTAGCACTACCCGTGATGGGTGAGGAGTGATGAGTGATGAGTCAAAACAGAAACCGTGTTCGAAAAGAACCTGCAGCGTCCGATCGGTGCTGCCGCCATCGACGACGATGACTTCGTAATCGCCGAACTGGCGGAGAAGTTCGCGCAACGTGTGCGGAAGCGCCTTCTCTTCGTTGTAGGTCGGGATAACGACTGTAACCATATCCGCAGCTCTCAGCCGTCAGCTTTCAGCTATCAGTTCTTTGGCCTCGCGGGCTGAAGGCTGATTGCTGACCGCTGATGGCTCCTCTTCTCTCAACCACAAGGGCAGAAATTTCCGCACATCGTTGGCCCAGGCCGTGGGATCTTCGGCGATCGATTCGAATAGATCGCTCAGGGCCAGCACCATCTGATCGGTCAACGCCAGATAATCCTGCGCGCGGCGGCGCAACGTCTCCGCATCGATCCGCCCCTCGGCCATGGCCCGTTCGAGCATGCGCCGGCCGAATCCATGATGGGCCTCTTCTTGCTGTAACAGGATGCGCCGTAGTCGTCCGAACGGTGCTGCCCGTTTGACCAATCCTTCTTCGATGCGCGTCAGAATCGCTTCGCCTAGTCCTTCCAAGATCACCTGCTCGGCCAGCAGCGTTTCCAGCAGATCGTTCCGGGCCAACGCCTCATCCAGAATCTTCCGATACTCTTCCAACGCAGGCAGAAACGGCGCATCGCCGAGATGTTTGGGTGCCAACCAGGCAATGGCCCCTTGAAAGACCACCGCATGCACAGCCTCCTGACGGGCCTGGCTAAGAAGAAAGCGCCGCGATGCAGAGTCTGGCGCCAAGGCAGCCTGTGCCTTGGCACATTCGTTCGCCAGGCGCTCGCCATGCTCAAGAAACGTCAGCAGGCGCGCGATCGGCACCTTCTCGTCATGACCCACCAACACGAGCGAGCTCCTTTGGCGCAATGCCGTTGAGACTCCAGTCATATTCGAGATACTCAATGCGGTAACCGGGCTGAGTGAGCTCCTCCGCCAACTTGGAATCGTCGACGTAGCGGGCAATATAGGCCAAGACTGACCCAGCGGCGCCGGCGAAATCCGATTCGAACCATTTGAAGATCATGGACAGAGCCGCCACTTTCTGTGTTCGATCGAAACGATTGCGCGTCGGATCGTTGATGAAGGCCTTCGCAACATGGACAAGCTGACGATCTAATTGCTCAGGCTGATAGGCCCAGGGCTGCAGTTTCGGACAGGATGTGGATGCGCAGACAATGGCGAAATGCATTAGCGGCTCATGGAATTGTTCGATCAGCGCCTGCCGTTCAAGGTCGTAGAGATTGATGGTCGTTCCACCGACCTGATAGTCCCGGCCGATGAAATAGCGATAGCGCCCCCAGAGCGTCATCGGCGAATAGTGGTCGAGAATGCCCTGGACGGCAAAGGCGTTGTAGGCATTGATCCAGAACGCCAGCTGATCCTGGCGGTTCGCCAACCTTGTCGGGTCGATGCGATTGAGTGCTCTCACATAGCCATCGAGCGTGCCATCGGCCTGTATGGCTGGATAGTCCACCTGTCCATCGTGAACGTGAGCCTGAACGATCCGGTCCCAGGCCTGGTGAGAAACCCGATCAGGAGCAATGGGATTGGCCGGCTGGAAGGTTCGCGGCCCGCTTGAACAGCCGGCCAGGATGACGAGAAGGAGGACCGCACCGATCCAGCGACTCATGAGAGGGCACCTCGCAAGGTGAAAGACCGCGCCGTGCGCAGCGCGACGATCGGATGGCGCAGAATTGTTCCGACGACGCGGCCGTCGAGACGATTGCACGAGGAGTTGTCGGAACAGATTTTGATGGCCTCTCGGTCGAACCGGCCAAGGATTTCGTTCAGCGAAAATTCGAGCAGATTCCCCACGGAAGGAAACGCCAGGCAGGGCGACACGTTCCCCGACGCATCGATAGCAATACTGTACCGCCCCGCATCGCAAGGCTCCAGTTTCTCTCCACGCAACCAGCTCACATTGTCTTCGACAAACTTTCGGAGGTAACCGGGGGGAATCAGCTCGTCGTCGAGCAGCCCGCTGAAGACGGCGGCTGCGCTTGATCGATCGTACATGAGCAGCTCATCAGGCCGGCCGTAGGCTCCGACGTTCCAATGATAGGCTCCCACCACCGGTAAGAATCCCTGCTCGCGCGCAAATCGCACGACTGCCGGCACCTCGGCTCGATTGACTTCACTTACAATGCAGGTGAGAAATTTTGGATGAGGAAAGTCTTTTAAGAGCGCGATGCCCTCTAAGACCTGCGCCAACTGATCGGCGCCACGGATTTGCTGGTACTTCACTTGATCCAACGTGTCCAGGCTCACCGAGATGGCCAGCGGCAGCCGACCCAGTCGCTCAACAAGTTGCGGCGTGACCTTCGTGCCGTTCGTAATCAGCGTGAGATGAAAGCCGATCGCTGAGAGGTCTTCGAGGATTTCTGGCAAGTCGCGCCGTAACAACGGCTCGCCTCCCTGCACCAGTACGAACCGGACACCGTCACGATAGAGACCGGGAAAAACCCCACGGATTTCTTCCCGCGACATCTCGTACCGACCGACATTGAGCGGCAGATCGCAGTACCCACAGGCGGAATTGCATCTGAGATTGACCTGAAACGTGGCCAACACCGGCTTGCCTGTCAGGAGGTTTCTGAATGGCTTGAGGGCTCGGTCCAAGACCGTGAAGGGCACTGCCATCATCTATCCTCTATCCTCACATCGGCGGATACGGTCATATTTGAACAGGATTATGCCGGTTTTATTCTATTTTCTTGGCATTTCAAGGGCCTTCGCCCACCCGCTCTTATAATCTGCTGAGTTTTCTTGATCAGTCCCGCACTACACTACGGCACACGCCTTGCTGAGGGGTTCTGGGTTGAAATTGACTCTCACACTGCAAGGAGGTTCGCTATGCAGAAGGCGAAAAAACAGATTCTCCTGGTCCTGGTCAGTACACTGGCCATTGTTGCGTTCGCGATGACCCCGGCGCTGGCCAAAGATTCGAAATATAAGAAGTCTAGCCAAGTCCCTGAACAAATCGATGCGCCGAAGGTCAGCCCCCACGACTCTCAGCCGGGCCCGGCATGGAAAACCGTCGGTGGAACCGTGAAACACGTCGAAGGCGACATCTACACGGTTGAAGACTACGAAGGCAATCAAGTGAATCTGCGCGTCGGGCAAGGCACGAAACACATCCACAAGAAAAAGGTCGGGGACACCGTTCGCGCTGAAATTACGCGAGGCGGCTTCGCGAATTCCATTCAATAACCCCATTTCGAATCCGCACACCCACCTCCCGCGTGATGCTGAGCATGAACGGGCTGGCCCTGAACAGGTCAGCCCGTTCATGATTAGCGACCCTGTCGCCCACCATCATCGCGACGACGCCTTCACCGATTTCCGAAAGACAATATCGCCATAATAGGCCGTGGCTTGTTCCTTGGTATTGTCCGTATCGCTCATGATCGCGACGCCGTTGATCATCGGCGGCTCCTCGCCGAACGCCTTCTTGTAGTCTTCGTAAATATTCCGCTCTTCGTCGACCCACATGCCCACGTTCTGAGTTCCACTCTCGACGATCACCATCTTGGCAAAATTAGTATAGGCATTCTCGACGATCGTACCGGCAGGCGCCTTCGTGTCCCAAATATAGTTCAAGGCGGCGATGGGAATATCTCCGAATAAAGCCTGCCCGGCTTTGAACTTGAGCTTCTTGCCAAAGCCGACTTTGTCGGGATCGTATTCGAAGGTGATGTAGAGCCGGGCCGGAAAGTCGTCGCCCGCCTTGAGGGTCACGTCGCTACGCTGAAGCACATTGTCGATTTTCCATCGCCACCGGACGATCGGGTACTCTTTCGGATCGATCACCACCGGCTTGATCAGGCCAGAGGCCGAGGCCTCGCTCACTGCCTTTACGACTGTCACACCTCCATCCTTCACCACTTCATAGGAGGTATGTTTGGGAATCTTCTTGAAGGTGAGCGGCTTCCATCCATCGGGCAATGCCGTGCCTACCTGGCTCACCGAGAATTTGCCCACTTCGAGGACCGTACTACTTTGTGCCCATAGGCACGCCGGAGCGATCAACAGTCCCATCGCTAGGAGTACGCCCGCTCCAACCAGCATCCCACCATTTCCCTCTTTGAGGGCGGGCGTGGTTCGACTTCGACTGCGCGCAGGGAACGACCTCATCCCTTTAAATGATCCTTCCAAGCTTGCTCGCCTCTCTCCCTAGGAATGGCACCCGTGTTGGTCCCACTGCGGCCGTCGAGTGAGCACATTCTGATCGTGCGCGCTCCGGGAGCAAGGGATCAGCACGGGTGTCATTCCTCCCCTTTCATCGTGCGCATTCTGCGAGCACGGAAGTCAACCACGTCCGCCCTCATCATCTCCGCATCCATGTGAACAGTTTCATCAAGAAATTCTTCGTCCGTGGGGTAAAATGTGTCTTCCGCCAGAGATTCACCACCTTCTTATTCACTTCAGCCTGCGTCGGATAGGGATGGATCGTCCCGGCAATCGTCTTGGCGCCACCGCCGGCTTTCATCGCAACTGAGAACTCGCCGATCATGTCGCCGGCGTGGGCCGCCACAATCGTCGCTCCCAGGATCTTGTCGGACCCTTTCTGGATATGCACTCGCGCAAACCCTTCGTCTTTGCCGTCCAAGATCGCACGATCCACTTCATCGAGCTTGAACGTATAGGTTTCTACTTCCAG